>NZ_JBFAZB010000028.1:0-114650 GCF_040681575.1 Kitasatospora sp. NPDC051702 | reverse complement strand
CGAGACGGGGTGTGACCCGGCCCAACCTGATTGAGGTCTAGTTCTTCATGCCCGCTTTCAAGCTCCGTATGCGTACGTCCGCCGCAATTCTTGCCACCGGCGGCTCAGGGCCTACCGGCGCCGCCGCCGGGGAGAGGAGCGCCACACGCCCACCGCGGCCGCCGCCGTGACCAGCAGCGCTGCCGCCGGCACCACGTCGCCGACCCGGTCGTACCAGGTCAGCGTCCCGGGCTCGGTGAGCGGCACCCGGACGGTCAGCGCACCGGTGCCGTCGGTGCCGAGCCGGGCGAGTTCCCGCCCCTGGGCGTCGAAGGCCGCCGACACGCCGGTCAGCGAGGCCTGCATGGCCGGCCGGCCGGTCTCGGCGGCCCGGATCGCCGCGAGGGAGACGTGCTGCTCGGGTGCCCAGGTGTCCTGGAAGGTCGAGGTCGAGGACTGGTAGACGAGCATCCGGGCGCCGTCCCGCGCGGCCGTGCGGGCCATGTCGGGGAAGGCGGACTCGAAGCAGATCAGCGCGCCGACCGGCAGTGGGGCGCCCGTCCGGTCGGTGGCGGGCAGCAGGTGGAAGGCGGTGCCGGGGGCCCGGTTCTCGCCGGCCGCGCGACTGACCCCGGCGATCCAGCCGAGCAGCGGCCGCAGCGGGATGTACTCGCCGAACGGCACCAGCCGGATCTTGCGGTAGCGGTCCACCACACCCGCCGGGGAGACCAGCACCGCGTCCTTGGAGATCCGCCCGTCCGCCTTGCGGGCGTCCTCCCCGGCGATGACCGGGGCGCCGGTGGCGGCGGCGAGGCCGCGCAGCCGGTCGAGGGCGGCCGGGTCGCGGTCGAGGTCGGCGGTGGTGCTGCTCTCGCCCCAGACGACGAGGTCCACCGGGTGGCCGCCGAGGGCCGCGGTGTCCCGGGCGCCGGCCTCGAAGCGGGCCTGCGGATCCTCCACGACGCCGGGCTGGATCAGTGCCACGGTGACGGCCCCGGTCCGGGCGGGGGCGTCGCGCAGCGCGAACAGCAGCGGTCCGGCGGCCAGCACCAGGACGGTGGCCAGCGCCGCCAGCGCGCGCGGGCGCCACTGCGCGGCGGTCAGCACGATCAGCACCCCGGTGTTGACGGCCGCCACCGCGGCGCTGACCAGCCAGATCCCGCCGGCCGAGGCCAGTCCGAGGATCGCCGGGTGCTGCCACTGGGTCGCGCCGAGCAGCGCCCACGGCCCGCCGAGGGCGTGCCAGGACCGCGCGTACTCGGTGGCCACCCACACCGCGGGGACGACGGCGAGGGCGAGCAGCGCCCGACGGGCGGTCAACGGTGGGTGCAGCAGCCGGTGCACGGCGTAGCCGACGGCGCCCTGCAGCGCCCCGACCAGCACGGCCAGCACCGGCAGTCCCGGCCCGATGGAGGGGATCAGCCAGTACATGGCCGTCAGGATGAACCCGGCCCCGAACCACCAGCCGCGCACCGCCGCCTCCCGTCCGTCGGGGGCCCGTTGCATCAGCAGCAGCCCGGGGACGAGCGCGATCCACGCCAGCCACGCCTGCCCGGGCGCGGGGAACGCCAGGACCGGCACCGCCCCGGCGGCCAGTGTGCCGAACCGGGCGCGGTAGCGGTGTGGTCTGCGAGGCCGCTCCGGGGCGTGCCGGTGGGCGCTGTGCCCGGGGTGCGGCGTGCGCGGGGCGGGGCTGGGGGGCGCGGGGCGGCGGGACATGCCCCGTATTGTCCGCTCGGACGGAGCGCGCCACCAGTATTCCTGTCACCCGAACGGGCTAATGGGACACCGGTGGCGCGGACTCCTGCCGTGCGAAGTCCGGTGGCGGGGAAGCCCGGTGGCGCGACGCCGGTCGGAAGTCCGCCAACCGTCCGCCAACCGTCCGCAGGCCGTCCGCAGGCCGGCCGGCCTGCGGACGGTCGCCGAAGGACGCCGGAGGTCCGCCGCCCGGTGGCCGCCCGCCCCGCCCCGGCCGACTCAGCCCTCGTCGCCCTCCAGGTCCCCCTCCGTCTCCAGGAACGCGGCCTGCAGCTGCTCGATCAGCTCCGGGTCCGGCTGCTCCCACAGCCCGCGGCTCGCCGCCTCCAGCAGCCGCTCGCTGATCCCGTGCAGCGCCCACGGGTTGGCGCCGGCCAGGAACTCCCGGTTGACCGGGTCGAGCACGTACTCCTGGGTGAGCTTCTCGTACATCCAGTCCGCGACCACGCCGGTGGTGGCGTCGTAGCCGAACAGGTAGTCCACGGTCGCGGCCATCTCGAACGCGCCCTTGTACCCGTGGCGGCGCATCGCCTCGATCCAGCGCGGGTTGACCACGCGGGCGCGGAAGACGCGGGCGGCCTCCTCGGTCAGCGTCCGGGTGCGGACCGTCTCCGGGCGGGTCGAGTCGCCGATGTAGGCGGTCGGCGCCTTGCCGGTGAGCGCCCGGACGGTGGCCACCATGCCGCCGTGGTACTGGAAGTAGTCGTCCGAGTCGGCGATGTCGTGCTCGCGGGTGTCGGTGTTCTTGGCGGCGACGGTGATCCGCTTGTAGGCGGTCTCCATCTCCTCGCGGGCGGGCCGGCCGTCCAGCCCGCGCCCGTACGCGTAGCCGCCCCAGACCGTGTACACCTCGGCGAGGTCGGCGTCGGTGCGCCAGTCCCGGCTGTCGATCAGCTGGAGCAGGCCGGCGCCGTAGGTGCCGGGGCGGGAGCCGAACACGCGGACGGTGGCCTTGCGCTCGTCGCCGTGCACGGCCACGTCCGCCTGGACGTGGGCGCGCACGAAGTTCTGCTCCGCGGGCTCCTCCTGGGCGGCGGCCAGGCGCACGGCGTCGTCCAGCAGGGCGACGACGTGCGGGAAGGCGTCGCGGAAGAAGCCGGAGATGCGCAGCGTCACGTCGATGCGCGGGCGGCCCAGCTCCTCCGGGGAGATCGGCTCCAGACCGGTGACCCGGCGCGAGGCGTCGTCCCAGACCGGCCGGACGCCGAGCAGGGCGAAGGCCTCGGCGATGTCGTCGCCGGCGGTGCGCATCGCGCTGGTGCCCCAGAGCGAGAGGCCGACGGAGGGCGGGTAGGCGCCGTCGTTGTCGGCGGTGTACCGCTCGACCAGCGAGGCGGCGAGCGCCTGCCCGGTCTCCCAGGCGAGCTTGCTGGGGACGGCCTTGGGGTCGACGGAGTAGAAGTTGCGGCCGGTCGGCAGCACGTTGACCAGGCCGCGCAGCGGGGAGCCGGACGGACCGGCGGGGACGAAGCCGCCCTGCAGCGCGTGCAGCACGGCGTCCAGTTCGTCGGTGGTGGCGGCCAGGCGCGGCACCACCTGGGTGGCGGCGAAGGTCAGCACCTCGCCGACGGCCTCCGGCAGCCCGGCGGCGACCTTCTCCACCGCCTCGACCGCCCAGTCCTGCTCCTCCATCGCCTCGACCAGCGCGCGGGCCTTGGCCTCGGCCGCGTCGGTGGCGCCGAGGGTCAGCGCGGCCTCGTCCAGGCCCAGCGCCTCGCGCAGACCGGGCAGCGCGCTGACACCGCCCCAGATCTGGCGGGCGCGGAGGATGGCGAGCACGATGTTGACCCGGTCGGTGCCGGCCGGCGCCTGACCGAGGACGTGCAGGCCGTCCCGGATCTGGGCGTCCTTGATCTCGCAGAGCCAGCCGTCGACGTGCAGCAGGAAGTCGTCGAAGCCGTCGTCCTCGGGGCGCTCGTCCAGGCCGAGGTCGTGGTCCAGCTTGGCGGCCTGGATGAGCGTCCAGATCTGGGCGCGGATCGCGGGCAGCTTGGCCGGGTCCATGGCGGCGATGTTGGAGTGCTCGTCGAGCAGCTGCTCCAGCCGGGCGATGTCGCCGTAGGAGTCGGCGCGGGCCATCGGCGGCACCAGGTGGTCGACGAGGGTGGCGTGGGCCCGGCGCTTGGCCTGGGTGCCCTCGCCCGGGTCGTTGACCAGGAACGGGTAGATCAGCGGCAGGTCGCCGAGGACGGAGTCCGGGCCGCACTCGGCGGACAGCGCGGCGGTCTTGCCGGGCAGCCACTCCAGGTTGCCGTGCTTGCCGAGGTGGATGACGGCGTGCGCGCCGAAGCCGCCGTCGGCCTGGGCGGCCTCGATCCAGCGGTAGGCGGCCAGGTAGTGGTGGCTCGGCGGCAGGTCCGGGTCGTGGTAGATGGCGACCGGGTTCTCGCCGAAGCCGCGCGGCGGCTGGATGAGCACCAGCAGGTTCCCGGAGCGGATCGCGGCCAGCACGATGTCGCCGTCCGGGTTCTGCGAGCGGTCGACGTACAGCTCGCCGGGGGCGGGGCCCCAGTGCTCCTCGACCTGCTCGCGCAGCGCCTGCGGCAGCGTGGCGTACCAGCGGCGGTAGTCGGCGGCCGGGATGCGCACCGGGTTGCGGGCCAGCTGGTCCTCGGTGAGCCAGTCCTGGTCGTAGCCGCCGGCCGCGATCAGGGCGTGGATGATCGCGTCGCCCTCGTGCCCCTCCTCGGCGCCGTCGTCCAGGCCGGGCAGCTCGTTCCCGAGGTCCATGCCCTCCTCGCGCAGCCGGTGCAGCAGTCGCACGGCGCTGGCCGGGGTGTCCAGGCCGACGGCGTTGCCGACCCGGGCGTGCTTGGTCGGGTACGCGGACAGCACCAGCGCCAGGCGGCGCTCGGCCGCCGGGACGTGCCGCAGCGCGGCGTGCCGGACGGCGGTGCCGGCCACCCGGGCGGCGCGCTCCGGGTCGGCGGCGTAGACGGTCAGGCCGTCCTCGTCCAGCTCCTTGAAGGAGAAGGGGACGCTGATCAGGCGGCCGTCGAACTCCGGCACCGCGATCTGGGTGGCGGTGTCCAGCGGGGAGAGGCCGTCGTCGCTGGCCTCCCACTGGGCGCGCGACCAGGTCAGGCAGAGCGCCTGCAGGATCGGGCGGTCCAGCGCGGCGAGCGCTCCGGCGTCCCAGGCCTCCTCGTCGCCGCCGGCCTGGGCGTCGGCCGGGCGGGTGCCGCCGGCGGCGAGCACGGTGGTGACGATCGCGTCGGCCTCGCCGAGCGCGGCCAGCAGCTCGGGCTCGGCGCCGCGCAGCGAGGCGCAGTAGTAGGCGCGCGCCCGGGCGCCGCGGTCCTCGATCGCCCGGCAGAGCGTCTCGACGAAGGCGGTGTTGCCGCTCATGTGGTGGGCCCGGTAGTAGAGCACGGCGACGGTCGGGCCGTCGCCGTCGCGGGCCTCGCGCTCCAGCGGGCCCCAGGCGGGCGCGGAGGCGGGCGGGGCGAAGCCGTGGCCGGTGAGCAGCACGGTGTCGGAGAGGAAGGCGCCGAGCTCGGCCAGGTTGCCGGCGCCGCCGTGGGCGAGGTAGGCGTGCGCCTCGGCGGCGATGCCGGCCGGGACGGTGGACAGCTCCATCAGCTGGGCGTCGGGCGCCTGTTCGCCGGTCAGCACGATGACCGGGCGGGGGCCGGCGAGCAGCGAGTCCAGGCCCTCCTGCCAGGCGCGGCGGCCGCCGAGCAGACGGACCACCACGAGGTCGGTGCCCTCCAGCAGGGCGGGCAGCTCCTCGGGGGTGAGCCGGGCCGGGTTGCCGAGCCGGAACGGAACGGGGCCCTCGCTGGCGCGGGCGCTGAGCAGGTCGGTGTCGGAGGTCGACAGCAGCAGGATCATGCGAAGGCCCTCCCGGCCTCGGAGCCGCCCCGAGCCGAAGGGCGCGCCGGCGTTGAAAGTGACGAGTGACAGGCGTGGCTGACGTGACGGGCGCGGCCGTCACGGAGGGTGCGGTGGGCCGGGCCGGCCCGGTGGGCGCGCCCGGGGTGACGGGCGGCGGGTGCCGTGGCGGGTACCGGAGTGCGGGGGCACCGCCCGGCGGGCGGGCCGGCGGCGGGCGTCGACCGCGGGTGCGGGTGCGGGTGCCCGGGGGCCGGCCGCGGGCCGGGTCGACGGAGGCCGCCCGGGGACGCGTGCGGGCGTGGACCGCCTGCCGACGCGTGCGCGGGCATGCGACAGCGCTGGTGCATTTCTGCCTTCCTCGGGGTCCGCGCCCCGGGCCGGTGGAGGACGGCAGGAGTTCCTGGCTCCCGCGGCGGCCCGGTGTCCCGGTGAACCGCGGTCACAGTGGCGGGACCGCACCGGGCTTGCACCGGTTTCCTCCCCTGCGCCGTCGCTGGCGTTCGGACGGCCCGCTGGGACCGCCCGCGAGCATCGTACGGGGTGCGGCTGACCTGGGGGAGGGGCGATCGGCGGCGGCCGTCCGGAGCGGCCGGGGTGTGATGCAACGGACGGAGGCAAGCGATCGGATCATCTGTATGCTCGCGGCCATGCCACCGACACCCGACGCCACCGCGCCGGGCGCCGCGGTGCCCGACCGGGGGCGCGCGGACGCCTGCCCAGGGGCCCTTCGTCTGCACCAGGCCGACGACGGCGCCCTGGCCCGGGTCCGTCTGCCCGGGGGCCTGCTGACGGATCGTCAGGTGCTGGCGCTGGCCGAGGCGGCCGAGGCGCTCGGCGACGGCGAACTGGAGACCACCTCCCGCGGCAACGTCCAACTCCGCGGCCTCGCTTCGCACTGCGGGGCGGAGCTCGCCGACCGGCTGCGCGCGGTCGGACTGCTGCCCTCGGACACCCACGAGCGGGTGCGCAACATCGTCGCCTCGCCGCTTGCCGGGCTCACCGGCCCCGCCGCGGACGGCACCGGCACCGGCGTCGGCACCGCCCCGGGCACCGCCCCCGGCGCCGACGTGCAGGCCTGGGTGCGGGAGCTGGACGCGCGGCTGTGCGCGAGCGACTGGGCGGCCGGGCTCTCCGGCAAGTTCCTCTTCGCGCTGGACGACGGGCGGGGGGACGTCGCCGCGCTCGACGCCGATGTGACATTGATCGCAGGCGGGCCCGGCACCGCCGGCGGCGCGGGCCCGGCCTCGGCTGCGCCGGCACTGCTGCGCCTCGGACGCGCCGACCACGGACACCCGGTACCGCGGGGGCAGGAGGTGGCGGCCGTGCTGGACGCGGCCCGCGCCTTCCTGGACGCGCTGCGGGCGAACGGGCGCCGGGCCTGGCACCTGCGCGAGGCGCCCGACCTGCTCCCGGCCGGCACGGTGCCGCTGCCCGCCCTCCCCGGGACTCCGCCCGCCGTGGGCGCGCTGCCCGGCGGGCTGTCCGTGGGGATGCGCTTCGGCCGGGCGGGCGCCGCCCAGTGGCGCGCGCTCGCCGCCGCCTGCGCCGGGGAGGTCCGGCTGACCCCCTGGCGCGGCGCGGTGCTGCCGGGTGCGTCCGCCGACCGGCTGTCCGCCCTGGCCTCGGTCGGGTTCAGGACCGCGCCCGGCTCGGCCTGGGAGCGGGCCACCGCCTGCACCGGGCTGCCGGGCTGCGCCAGGTCGCTCGCCGACGTCCGGGCCGAGGCGGCCCGGGCGCTGGACGCGGCCGACGGTGCCGACGGCGCCGAGGGTGCCGGCGCAGGACTTCCGGTGCTTCCGGTGCACTGGTCGGGGTGTGCACGGCGCTGCGGCCATCCGGCCGGGCGGTGGGTGGACGTGCTCGCCACGGGGCAGGGCTACCGGGTGACGGTGAACGGTCCGGCAGCCGCCGGGGCGGCCGTGGACGTGACGAACGAGGAGATGGCCGAGGCGGTCGCCGAGGCCAGGAGGACCACGAAGTGATCGAGTACGAGAAGGACGGCGCGTCCATCTACCGCCAGTCCTTTGCCACCATCCGCGCGGAGGCCGATCTGGCCGCCCTCCCGGCGGACGTCTCCCGGGTCGCGGTGCGGATGATCCACGCCTGCGGCATGGTCGACCTGGTCGAGGACCTGGTGTACTCGCCCGGCGTGGTCGCCTCCGCGCGCGCCGCGCTGAACGCCGGGGCGCCGATTCTGTGCGACGTCAACATGGTCGCCAGCGGCGTCACGCGCAAGCGCCTGCCCGCCGACAACGAGGTGGTCTGCACCCTCACCGACCCCTCGGTGCCCGAACTCGCCCGGAAGACGGGCAACACCCGCAGCGCCGCCGCCATGGAGCTGTGGCTGCCCCGGCTGGAGGGCGCGGTGGTGGCCGTCGGCAACGCGCCGACCTCGCTCTTCCGGCTGCTGGAGATGATCGAGGCGGGCGCCCCCCGCCCGGCCGCGGTGATCGGCGTCCCGGTCGGCTTCATCGGCGCCGCCGAGTCCAAGCAGGCCCTGGCCGAGCACCCGTCCGGACTGGAGCACCTGGTGGTGCGCGGCCGGCGCGGCGGCAGCGCGATGGCCGCCGCCGCCATCAACGCGATTGCGAGCGAAGAAGAGTGACGGATCGTCAGACCACCGGCAGCGGGCGGCTCTACGGCGTCGGGCTCGGCCCGGGGGACCCGTCGCTGGTCACCGTCCGCGCCGCCGAACTCATCGGCAAGGCCGACGTGGTGGCCTACCACAGCGCTCGGCACGGCCGCTCCATCGCCCGCTCCATCGCCGAGCGGTACCTGACGGGTGGTCAGATCGAGGAGAAGCTGGTCTACCCGATCACGGTCGAGACCACCGACCACCCCGGCGGCTACCGGGGCGCGCTGGACGACTTCTACGAGGAGGCCGCCGCGCGGCTGGCCGCCCACCTCGACGCCGGACGCGACGTCGTCGTCCTCGCCGAGGGCGACCCGCTGTTCTACGGCTCCTACCAGCACATGCACAAGCGCCTCGCGCACCGCTACCCGACCGAGGTGGTGCCCGGCGTCACCTCCGTCAGCGCCGCGGCCGCCCGCCTCGGGCAGCCCCTCACCGAGGCCGAGGAGACGCTCACCGTCATCCCCGGGACCCTGCCCGAGGAGGAGCTGACGGCCCGGATCGCCGCCGCCGACTCCGCAGTGATCATGAAGCTGGGCCGCACCTTCCCCGCCGTCCGCCGGGCGCTGGAGCGGGCCGGGCGACTGGCGGACGCCCAGTACGTCGAGCGCGCCTTCATGGAGGGGGAGCGCATCGCGCCGCTGGCCGAGGTCGAGGGCGAGACCGTCCCGTACTTCTCGGTGGCCGTGCTGCCCAGCAAGGTCGCGCCGCTCGGGACGTCCGCGACGCCCGAGCCGCTCGAGCCGGAGGCCCGGCGGGCGGACGGCCCGGGCGCGGTGACCGTCATCGGCACCGGGCCGGCCGGACCGCTCTGGCTCACCCCCGAGGCGCGCGGCGCCCTCGCCGAGGCCACCGACCTGGTCGGCTACACCACCTACCTGGACCGGGTGCCCGAGCGCCCGGGGCAGCGGCGGCACGGCTCGGACAACAAGGTGGAGTCCGAGCGCGCCGAGTACGCCCTCGAACTGGCCCGGCGCGGGCACCGGGTCGCGGTGGTCTCCTCGGGTGACCCGGGGGTGTTCGCGATGGCCACCGCCGTGCTCGAGGTCGCCTGCGAGGAGGCCTACCGGGACGTCCCGGTGCGCATCGTCCCCGGTATGACCGCGGCCCACGCGGCGGCCTCCCGGGCGGGCGCCCCGCTCGGGCACGACTACGCGGTCGTCTCGCTGTCGGACCGGCTCAAGCCCTGGGGGGTGGTGGCCGACCGGCTGCGCGCCGCCGCGGCGGCGGACCTGGTGCTCGCGCTCTACAACCCGGGCTCGAAGTCGCGGACCACGCAGGTCGGCCTCGCCCGGGACCTGCTGCTGGAGTACCGCGAGCCGGGGACGCCGGTGGTGATGGCGCGCGACGTCGGCGGCCCGACGGAGCGGGTCCGGATCGTCCGGCTCGGCGAGCTGGACCCGGCCCTGGTCGACATGCGGACCATCCTGCTGATCGGCTCCTCGCAGACCCGGGCGGTCGAGCGGGGCGGCGGTGTGGAGGTCGTCTGGACGCCCCGGCGCTATCCGGAGGCCTCGGAGGGCGCGGACGCCGACGACGCCGCGGAGGGGTGACGGCGAACGAATGACAGATGACAGCTGACAGATGATGAAATCTGTCAGCTGTCATCTGTTCGCCGTCTTCCGTCGCCGGTCGCCGGTCACACGTCGGCAGTCGGCGGGCGGCCTCGGCTGTTCGGCCGGCCGCCCGCCGACGGTCGTCACCGGGTCGGCTTGGTGATCAGCAGCTCGGTGTTGTGGTCCTCGCCCGAGCCCAGCAGCGAGGTGACCCGCCCGTTCGGGTCGTTGTAGGACAGCTCGCGGTACAGGGCGGCGAGGTTGCCGTCCGAGGTGCTGCCGAAGTCCGTCCCGTACGGTGCGGACGACTCGATCAGCGTCGTGAACAGCGAGAGCGTGCCGTCCCCGTTGTCTGCGATCTCGATGATGCGGCCGTGCTGCGGGTAGTCGATGTGCGAGGCGGTGTTGATCTCCCAGAACGCCCGCTCCGGCACGGCGTGGCCGTGCGGAGTGATCTTGTTCATGTGGGTGTGCCCGTTCACCCACGCGACCACGTTCGGGTAGCGCTGGATCAGCGCCACCAGCTCGTTGCCGTCGTGCCGCCGCTCGAAGATGTTGCGCGGGTCGGGCAGCAGGTTGCCCATGGTGGTGCTGGTGTGGTGGCTGAAGAGCAGGATCACGTCGTCCGTGCTGCCGCCCGCCACCCGGCGGCCGTCGGCGTCGTACCAGTGACCGCTGTGCGCCTTCAACTGCTGCTCCAGCCAGCGCAGTTGCGCAGTGCCGAGGGAGCCGTCGGCGAACCCGGCCTGGTTGGTGGTGTCCAGGCTGATGCCGACCACCTTCTCGGAGATCCGGAAGGTGTAGTAGAGCTTGCCGCTGCCCACCATGTCCGAGGTGAAGCCGTGGCCGTACGGGCCGGCGCCGGTGCGCGCCGGGTCCAGGTGGGCCTTGGCGAACTCCTTGAGCGTGAACGGCCGCCGGCGCTCGTCCGGGGTGATCCGGCGCACGGCGTCGCCGCTCGCGATCAGCTTGGCGAGCAGCAGCGCGGCACCCGCCGGGTCGCGCCGCAGCGAGTCCATCAGCTGGGCGGCGTCGGCGTCGTTGCAGCCCTCCAGCTTGTACTGGCCGGTGTAGACGTCGTTCAGCAGTCCGAGGTCGGGCAGCGTGCCCTCGAGGCTGTCGTCGTGGTTGCCCACCGTCGTGTACCAGGGCGTCCGCAGGCCCGGCGCGTCGAAGGGGCGTCCGGCGGCGTCGAGGAAGCCGGGTATCTGCGGGAACCCCTTCGCCTTGTAGCCGTCGCTGTAGGCGAGTTCGGGGTTCCAGTAGGCCGCGTTGCCGGAGTTCTGCACGCCCTCGTAGCGGTTGGGGTCACCGGTGCTCTGGGCCATCCGGCCGCCGCCCATGACGGTGAGGTACCAGTCGAGTTCGGCGTGCTCGTGGTTGTCGGTGTTGTCGCCGGTGGCCATCACCATGCTGAACGGCATCCCGGTGTAGGGGCCGCCGTCGAGCGCGTTGACCCGCTCGACGAGCGCGGAGACGCCGCGGGCGTTGAGGGTCTCCTGGGGCCGGTACGCGCTGCCGTTCCAGCGGGCCAGGTACTCGAAGCGGAACGGGGACTCGGTGTCCACCAGGTGCAGGTCGCTGAACTGGACGAAGCTGGCCAGGCCGGTCCGGCGGTCGTCGCGCCCGCCGCCCGGCGCCGCCAGGTCGCCGCGCACCATCAGGGGCCAGCCCGGGCCCGCCGTCAGTCTCTTGTACGCGCCGGTGCCGCTCGGCGTGGCCACCTGGTCGAGCGTGGTCCCGGTGACCTTGACGGCCCGCGCGGCGGTGGTCGCCAGTGCGCGCTCCCGCTCAGCCGCCGAGGCGAACTGTGCGCCGCCCAGCGACAAGGCCGTCCAGGCGGCGGCCACCGACGTACCGGTGAGGAACGTACGCCGATTCATCCCTGCCACAAAAACCCCCACATTCTGATGGCCCGGCCGGACTTCCGGCCGTCGGCCCCCGTGTCATGAACCCGCCTCTGGCGGACCGCCAGATTACTCACTGGTAGGGGCGGGGGGCGAGGGCCGTGCGGCGAACTCTTCGGGAACGCGCGGCGGTGCTCCTCCCCGGCGCCCCCGCAACCCGCCCGGACCCGCCCCGGCCCTCCCGTCGCCGGGCGCCCGCGACCCACCGTCCGGCGCCCCGCGACCCGCCTGCCGCCTCCCGGTGCCCGCCCGCCCCGCGGGCCGGGCGGAGGCGCCGCGAACACCGCCCCCGGCCCCGGTCGGGGCGTGACCAGGCGAATGGGGGAAAATCGGCACCGACGGCCGGTGCGGCCGCACGTCGACCCAGCCGGAAGCGAGACGCAGGTGGCCACAACGGGAGCCGGTACCGGGTCCGGACCGGGAAACGGAGCCGGATCGGGGGCCGGATCCGGCGCCGGGGCGGGCGGACGGGCCGGCCAGCTGAAGAGCAGCGGCCTGCGCCACGGCTGGACGACGGGGGCCTGCGCCACCGCCGCGACCAAGGCCGCCTACACCGCGCTGCTCACCGGCGAGTTCCCCGACCCGGTCGTCATCACCCTCCCCAAGGGCCAGCAGCCCGCCTTCGCCCTGGCGGCCGAGTCGCTGCTGACCGAGCCGGCGACGGGCTCCCGGGCGGTCGGCGCGCCGCCCCGGCCCCCGGCGGCGGCTCGCTCGACCGTCGGCGCCATGGCCGGGGTGGTCAAGGACGCCGGGGACGATCCCGACGTCACCCACGGCGCGCTGATCCGTTCGACGGTCCGCCCCGGCGAGCCCGGTGCCGGAGTGGTGTTCCGGGCTGGCCCCGGCGTCGGCACCGTCACCAAGGCCGGTCTGCCGCTGCCCGTCGGCGAGCCCGCGATCAACCCGGTGCCCCGGCAGATGATCCGCGACGCCGTGGCGGAGGTGGCCGCCGAGCACGGCGGCAGCGGGGACGTCGTGGTGGAGATCTCGGTGGACCACGGCGAGGAGATCGCCCGCTCCACCTGGAACCCCCGGCTCGGCATCCTCGGCGGCCTGTCCATCCTCGGCACCACCGGCATCGTCGTCCCCTACTCCTGCTCCGCGTGGATCGACTCGATCCGCCGCGGCGTGGACGTCGCCCGGGCGGCGGGGCGCACCCACGTGGCCGGGTGCACCGGCTCGACCTCCGAGAAGGTCGCGGTCGCCGTGCACGGGCTGCCGGAGGACGCCCTGCTCGACATGGGCGACTTCGCCGGCGCCGTCCTCAAGTACCTCAAGCGCCACCCGGTGCCCAGGCTGACCATCGCGGGGGGCTTCGCCAAGCTGTCCAAGCTGGCGGCGGGCCACCTCGACCTGCACTCGGCGCGCTCCCAGGTCGACAAGGGCTACCTGGCCGACCTGGCCCGGCGCGGTGGGGCGGACGAGGAGCTGGCCGGGGCGGTGGCGGCGGCCAACACGGGCCTGGAGGCGGTGCAGTTGTGCCGGGCGGCGGGCGTGCCGCTCGGCGACCTCGTCGCCGAGGCGGCGCGGGCGACGGCGCTCGGCGTGCTGGTCGGCTCGCCGGTGGCGGTGGACGTCATCTGCATCGACCGGGCCGGCACCATCGTCGGCCGGGCGGAGCCGCTCGGCCCGTGACACTGTCACAGAGATGCGACAACATCACCTGGTGATGTGAAGATCTGACGTCCATGCGAGGAAAGAAATGGACAAAAGGAGCGTCGCGCCCCGCCCTGGCGCTGGTGCCATCTCAACCATGAGATATGGTCTGGCGAGTGACAGGCGACTACCTCACCCGCATCGGCACCCTCATCCGCACCGCGCGTCAGCACCGCGGCTGGTCCCAGGCGCAGCTCGGCGAAGCCCTCGGCACCAGCCAGAGCGCCGTCAACCGCATCGAGCAGGGCAAGCAGAACGTCAGCCTTGAGATGATCGCCCGCATCGGCGAAGCCCTCGACAGCGAGATCGTCTCCCTCGGCTACTCCGGCCCGATGCACCTGCGGGTCGCCGGCGGCACCCGCCTCTCCGGCGCCATCGACGTCCGCAGCAGCAAGAACGCCTGCGTCGCGATCCTGTGCGCCTCGCTGCTGACGACCGGCCGCACCACCCTGCGCAGCGTCGCCCGGATCGAAGAGGTCTACCGCATCCTCGAGGTGCTCACCAGCATCGGCGTCAAGAGCCGCTGGATCAACGAGGGCCGCGACCTCGAGCTCACCCCGCCCGCCGAGCTCGACCTCGCCGCGATGGACGTCGAGGCGGCCCGCCGCACCCGCAGCGTGCTGATGTTCCTCGGCCCGCTGATGCACCGCGCCAGCCGCTTCGCCATCCCCTACGCGGGCGGCTGCGACCTCGGCACCCGCACCGTCGAGCCGCACCTGACCGCGCTGCGCCGCTTCGGCCTGGAGGTCGCCACCACCGGCGGCGCCTACCACGCCTCGGTCGAGCCCGGCGTCCCGCTGGACCGCCCGATCGTGCTGACCGAGCGCGGGGACACCGTCACCGAGAACGCCCTGCTGGCCGCCGCCCGGCACGACGGCGTCAGCGTCATCCGCAACGCCTCGCCCAACTACATGGTCCAGGACCTCTGCTTCTTCCTGGAGAAGCTGGGCGTGCGGATCGAGGGCGTCGGCACCACCACGCTCACCGTCCACGGCGTCCCGGAGATCACCTGCGACGTCGACTACACCCCGGCCGAGGACCCGGTGGAGGCGATGAGCCTGCTCGCCGCCGCCGTCGTCACCTCCTCCGAGCTGACGATCCGCCGGGTGCCGATCGAGTTCCTGGAGATCGAACTCGCGGTGCTGGAGGGCATGGGCCTCGACTACGACCGCACCGCCGAGTACCGGGCCCACAACGGTCACACCCGTCTGGTCGACCTCACCGTGCGCCCGTCCAAGCTGACCGCGCCGATCGACACCATCCACCCGATGCCGTTCCCCGGCATCAACATCGACAACGTGCCGTTCTTCGCCGCCATCGCCGCGGCCGCCCACGGCACCACGATGATCCACGACTGGGTGTACGACAACCGCGCGATCTACCTGACCGAGCTGACCCGCCTCGGCGCGGACGTCAAGCTCCTCGACCCGCACCGGGTCCTGGTCCAGGGCCCCACCCGCTGGCGCGCCGCCGAGATGATGTGCCCGCCGGCCCTGCGCCCGGCCGTGGTCATCCTCCTCGCCATGCTCGCCGCCCAGGGCACCTCCGTCCTGCGCAACGTGTACGTCATCAACCGCGGCTACGAGGACCTCGCCGAGCGCCTCAACTCCATCGGCGCCCAGATCGAGACCTTCCGCGACATCTGACGGATCGTCACATCACCGCTGCCGGTCGGCCTCACCCCTCGAGGCCGGCCAGCAGCATCGCCACGTCCAGCCCGGTGCCCAGGTACTCGACGAACACCGCGTTGTTCAGCGCCCACCCCGACCGCCGCCCCCGCACCACCCGAACCGCCCCACGGCGCCCGGCGTCCGCGGTGGGTGCCGGGTGCGGTGGGGCCAGCCTAGGGGAGCTGCTGCAGCCAGTGCGTCGCGGTCGGGACGTCCGGGGCGACGGGGACGCCGGCGGGCAGCGGTGGGCGTTCCACCACGACCACCGGCAGGCCGAGTTCGCGGGCCGCGGTGAGCTTGGGGGCGGTGGCGGCGCCACCGCTGTCCTTGGTGACCAGGACGTCGATCCGGTGCCCGCGCAGCAGCGCCCGTTCGCCGTCGAGGGTGAACGGGCCCCGGTCCAGGAGGACTTCGAGCGCGGTCGGCAGCGGCGGCTCGGGCGGGTCGACCGAGCGGGCCAGGAAGTGCAGGCCGTCGAGGTGGGCGAAGGTGCCGATGCCCTGCCGCCCGGTGGTGAGGAAGACCCGCCGCCCGAGCGCCGGCAGCAGCTCGGCCGCCGCGGCCAGCGACGGGACGGGGTGCCAGCGGTCCCCGTCGACGGCGGCCCAGCCGGGCCGCCGCAGGACCAGCAGCGGTACGCCGGTGGCGGCGGCCGCGAGGGCCGCGTTGCGGGACATCCCGGCGGCGAAGGGGTGGGTGGCGTCGACGACCGCGGCGACCCGCTCGGTGCGCAGCCAGGCGGCCAGGCCGTCCGGACCGCCGAACCCGCCGATCCTCACCTCCCCGGCGGGCAGCCGGGGTTCGGCGACGCGGCCGGCCAGCGAACTGGTCACCCGCAGGGACGGCAGCTCGGCCAGCGCGGCCGCCAGGGCCCGGCCCTCCGTGGTGCCGCCGAGGACCAGGACGTGTCGCATCAGGCCCCGCAGGGCTCGTGCGGGCGCTCGCGGTCCGCCGAGTAGAGGTGGCTGTCGCGGAACTGCTCGGCGGCCAGGGTCCGTCCGACGATGATCACCGCGGTGCGGACCACGCCCGCGACCTTGACCTGCTCCGCGATGTCGGCGAGGGTGCCGCGCAGCACCAGCTCGTCCGGCCGGCTGGCCATCGCGACGACGGCGGTCGGGCAGTCGGCGCCGTAGTGCGGGAGCAACTGCTCGACGACGTCGTCCACGTAGCCGGCTGCCAGGTGCAGCACCAGCAGGGCGCCGCTGCGGCCGAGGGTGGCCAGGTCCTCGCCCTCGGGCATCGGGGTGGCCCGCTTGGAGATCCGGGTGAGGATGACGGTCTGGCCGACGGTGGGCACGGTGAGTTCCCGCTTCAGCGCGGCGGCCGCGGCGGCGAAGGCGGGCACCCCGGGGACCACCTCGTACGGCACGCCCTCCGCGTCGAGGCGCCGCATCTGTTCGGCGACGGCGGAGAAGACGGACGGGTCGCCGGAGTGGAGGCGGGCCACGTCCTGTCCGGCCCGGTGCGCGCGGACCAGCTCGGCGACGATCTGGTCCAGGTTGAGCTGTGCGGTGTCGATCAGGCGGGCGCCCGGCGGGCACTCGTCGAGCAGCTCGCGCGGGACCAGGCTGCCGGCGTAGAGGCAGACCTCGGCGCGGGCCAGCAGGCGCTGCCCGCGCAGGGTGATCAGGTCGGCGGCGCCCGGGCCGGCTCCGATGAAGTAGACGGTCACGAGGCTTCCTCCTGGGGGGTGTTGGGCTTGACGGCGGACCACTGGGTGACCGGCATGGCCTGCCGCCACCCGGTGAAGCCACCCACCGGGACGGCGTGCGCGACGGCGAGCCGCAGCAGTTCGCCGCCGTGGCGCCGGTACCGGTCGGTGAGCAGCGCCTCGGACTCCAGGGTCACGGTGTTGGCGACCAGTCGGCCGCCCGGGCGCAGCGCCGCCCAGCAACTGTCCAGCAGGCCGGGGGCGGTGAGCCCGCCGCCGATGAACACGGCGTCGGGGGTGGGGAGTCCGGCGAGGGCGGCCGGGGCCGGGCCGGTCACCACGCGCAGTCGGGGGACGCCCAGCGTGCCGGCGTTGCGGCTGATCCGCTCAGCCCGCACCGGGTCGCGCTCGATGCTGATCGCCTGGCAGTCGCGGTGGGCGCGCAGCCACTCGACGGCGATCGAGCCGGAGCCGCCGCCGACGTCCCACAGCAGTTCACCGGGGGTGGGGGCGAGCGTGGCGAGGGTGGCCGCGCGGACGTGCCGCTTGGTGAGCTGGCCGTCGCTCTCGTACACCGCGTCGGGCAGTCCGGGGACGAGCGAGCCGCGGGGTCCGTCGCCGAGCTCGACCGCGATGACGTTCAGCGGATCGCCGGGCGGGTGCGGCCAGCCGTCCGCGGGGCCGTCGAGGCGGCGCTCGGCTGCGCCGCCCAGCTGTTCGAGGACGTGCAGCCGGGCGCTGCCGTGGCCGCGGGCGGTGAGCAGGGCGGCGACGGCGGCCGGGGTCGCGGCGTCGGCGCTGAGCACCAGCAGGCGGCGTCCCGGGTGCAGGGCGAGGGAGAGGGTTTCCAGGGGGCGCCCGACCAGGCTGACCACCTCGGTGGACTCCAGCGGCCAGCCGAGCCGGGCGCAGGCGTAGGAGACGGAGGAGGGGTGCGGCAGGATGCGCAGCCGGTCGGCGCCGACCGTCTCGGCGAGGGTGCGGCCGATGCCGTAGAACATCGGGTCGCCGCTGGCCAGGACGGCCACCCGGCGGTCGGCGTGGTCCGCGAGCAGGCCGGGTACGGCGGGGCGCAGCGGGGACGGCCAGGGGACGCGCCGGGCGGTGACCTCGTCCGGGGGGAGGAGGTCGAGCTGGCGGGGGCCGCCGACGACCACCTCGGCCGCCGCGAGTGCGGCCCGGGAGGCGGTGGCGAGGCCGGGCCAGCCGTCGGCCCCGATCCCGACGACGGTGATCGGGGGTGGCAGCTCGGGCACCGGGGGCTCCTCGTCGTTCGGCGGGGGCGGACGTCTGGTCGTGTGCGCGCCGACGGGCCGGAAAGCACGCGGCCGGGGCAGCCTACCTGGCGGTATCCGGCCGTCCGACGGCCGGAGGACCGCTGCGGGCCACGGTTGGCGGCCGGCAGCCGTGGCCCGCGGGCAGGTGACAGTCGACCGCCGACAGAGAACAGATGACAGAGGACAGATAACAGACTCTGAAATCTGAAATCTGAAAGTTGTCAGCTGTCACCCGTCAGTCGCCCGCCCCGTCCCCCCGCTCCGTCCAGTCGCCCGAGTCGATCAGCGCCGGCCGTGTCCGCAGCCTGGCCGCGACGGCCGGTCCGGCGAGGTACACCCAGGCCTCCCGCAGCTCACCCGGGCCCGCCCCCACCCTGCCGACTGCGCCCGCCCCGCCGACTTCTCCCACCGCGCCGGCCGTCGCCGCCCCTGCCCCGGCCTCCGTCCGCACCGTGAGCCGTCGCCGCACGTAGAGGCCCGTCCCGTCCGCCCGGCACCCCTCCAGCAGGTCGAGGGCGGTGAGCGCACCGGCGTACGCGCCCGGGCGGATCGTGACCAGCTCACCCACGATGCGGCGGCCGGGCGTCGCGTCCGGCACCGCGTACGGGTAGCCGGGTCCGTCGTGCAGCGCGGCTCCGTCCAGGACCGCCGGCCGGATGTCGGCGCAGCGGCCCGCGAGGTGGGCGGCGTGGTTGCAGCCGCCGCTGCGCAGGGTGCCGTAGACGAAGAACGGCAGGGCCTCGTCGGACGCGGACACGGGTTCGACCTCCTGGCTGCGGGGAGCGCCCACCGTACGTCCTCGCGCCCACTTCGTGATACCCACTGGCGGACTGGCCGCTGATGCGCTCTCATGGCAAGGTTCGGCCAGTACCGTCCTAGGGGGAGACACATGACAGCACCCACCGAGCCCAGGCCGGCCGAGGCCTCCGGGATCGAGGCTTCCGGGGTCGAGGCCTCCGGGTCCGGGACCTCGCTCACCAAGAGCCCGGCGGGCGGCGCGGTCGCCCCCGTCGAGGACGCCCGTCCGGCCTCCCGGCCGAGCGGCGGTGCGGTCTGGCTGGCGCTCGCCGTGGTGTACGTCGTGTGGGGTTCGACCTACCTGGCGATCCGGATCACCGTCGAGACGATGCCCTCCTTCCTCTCCGCGTCCGCACGCTTCCTCACCGCGGGTCTCCTGCTGGCGGGCTACCTGCTGGTGCGCCAGGGCCCGGCCGCGCTGCGGGTGAGCCCGCGCGAGTTCGGCTCCGCCGCCTTGGTGGGCGTGCTGCTGCTGACCGGGGGCAACGGACTGGTGGTGCTGGGGGAGACCTCCGTCCCGTCCGGCCTGGCCGCGCTGCTGGTGGCGGCGGTCCCGCTGTGGATGGTCCTCCTGACGGCGGCCGGCGGCGAGCGCCCCCGGCGCGCCGAGCTCGCCGGGGTGCTGCTCGGCCTGGTCGGCCTGGGGGTGCTCTCCGCCCCCGCGATCGGCGGGGACATCGCGCCCGCCGGCGTGGTCCTGATCGTCTGCGCCACGCTGTGCTGGGCGTCCGGCTCGTTCGCCAGCAAGCGGATCACCATGCCGCGCAACGTGCTCGCGGCGAGCGCCTACCAGATGCTCGCGGGCGGGCTCGCCGACCTGCTGATCGGGCTGGTGCGCGGGGAGCACCAGGGGCTGGACCTCGGGGCCGTCTCGGGCCGGTCCTGGCTGTCCCTCGCCTACCTGGTGCTGTTCGGTTCGCTGCTCGCCTTCACCGCGTACGCGTGGCTGTTGCGCTCCGCACCGCTGACCCTGGTCGCCACCTACGCGTACGTGAACCCGGTGGTGGCGGTGCTGCTGGGCTGGATGATCCTGGCCGAGCCGCTGACCGGGTCGACGCTCGCGGGTGGGGCGATCGTGGTGGCGGGGGTCTGCCTGGTGGTGAGCGTCAGTCGGAGCCCGGGGCGGTCCGGGCGTAGGTGAGGATGACGTTGCCGCGTTCGAAGACGCGGCAGTCGGCGAGCGTGAAGGCGTGCGGGGCGAAGTCCGCGCCGAACAGCGGGACGCCGGATCCGGCCACCACCGGGTACTGCTTGACGATCAGCTCGTCGATCTCGGGTAGCAGCCGGCCGGCCAGTTCGCCGCCGCCGCAGAGCCAGATGCCGAGACCGTCCTCCTGCTTGAGGCGGCGGACGAGGGTCAGCGGGTCCTCCGCGGTGACCTCGACGGCCGGGTCCGGGCTGGTGTCGAGGGTGCGGGAGAAGACGATCTGCCGCAGGTGGGCGTAGGGGTCGGTGAGGCCGATGTCCGCCCCCAGGCCGTAGGTGCTGCGGCCCATGAGCACGGTGTCGAAGCGCTTGTTGGGCGCGTCGGCGATGCCGTTCCCGGCGCGGCCGGGGGTGGGGATGGTCTCCGGGTACTCGGAGAAGAGCGTCGGTGCGAAGTCCTCGGTGACGTGCGCCATGAGGAAGTCGAAGCCGCCGTCCGGGTCGGCGATGAAGCCGTCGATGCTGGCGCCGACGAAGTAGCTGAGCTTGCGCATTCAGGTCCTCGGGGTAGGGGGATCGGCGGGTCGGGTGGCCCGTCCGGGTTAACCACTGCGGATATAGTACTCCGGCCGTAGTGGTTGGCAAGGGGTATGGTGCCGCCCCTCCCCGGCGCCCGGGCCTGCTCGCCTGTTTGCCGGCCTCGTCGCCCGCCCGCCGACCAGCCGACCCGCCCGCCCGCACCCGCCCGGCGCCGCGCAGCGCCCGAGGGGCACAATCGCCGCATGGTCCAGAATCCCGCCCGCCGTACCGCCCTCGCCGACGCCGCCATCGAGGTCCTCGCCCGGGAGGGCGCCCGCGGCCTCACCTTCCGTGCGGTCGACGTGCAGGCCGGCGTCCCGAACGGCACGGCCTCCAACTACTTCGCCAACCGCGACCACCTGCTCCACCAGACCGCCCGGCACATCCACCACCGGCTCACCCCCGACCCGGAGGTCGTCGCCGACCTGCTGCGCGCCCCGCGTGACCGCGCTTTGGTGACGGCCCTGATGCACGACCTGATCCGCCGCATCTCCGCCGACCGCGCGGGCTACCTCGCCATGCTCGAACTGCGCCTGGAGGCCACCCGCCGGCCCGAGTTGCGCGCCCAGCTCACCGGCACCGTCCGGGAGGAGCTGGAGGCCAACATCGCCTACCATCTCGACGGCGGGTTCCCCGGGGACCGCGAGACGGTGCTGGTCCTCTACCTGGCGATGACCGGGCTGATCGTCGAACACCTCACCCTTCCGGGGGTGTTGAGCGCCAAGGTGGCGGACTCGGAGACGGCGGACTCGGAGACGACGGACTTGGGAACGGCGGGCGCCGACGCGCTCGCCGCGCTGATCGACACCATCGTCGAGCGCATCGTCCCGGCGGGGTGACCGGGCCGACCGGGGCTGGCCGGGCCGCCGCCGCACGACCGACCCCTGGCGGGACGGGTCGTGCCGGGCGGCGGCCGCCCTCGCGGTTCCGGCGCGTGAGGGGTGCGGCCGCCCGGGCCGGGCCGGTGCCTCAGAAGGCGTGCGGCGGCTTGCCCGTCCACCAGTTGCCCGGGGCGTCCGGGTCGCGGCTGGTCCAGAACTCGATGATCGCGCTGGTGAACTCGGCCGCGGACAGCGTGCCGTCGCCGTCCCGGTCGAGGTGGCGGAAGGCCTCGTCGGAGTCGTCGCGGGAGAGGCCGACGAAGTGGCCGCGCTGGAAGACGAAGAACTCGCCGGCGTCGACGGTCCCGCTGCGGTCGGCGTCGGCGACGGCGAGGAAGGCCTCGGCGAGCGCGCCGATACTGGCCCGCGCGGCCTCCGGGTCGTCGGCGAGCGAGCCGGTGGAGGCGACGAACTGGGCCCGGGTGATCGCCTCGGTGCCGGTGGGCAGCCTGGCGAGGTGCAGGTCGTGCCAGATCGTCAGATAGGCGCGGACGATGACGGCCTCCGCCTCCGAGCCCTCCTGGTGTCCGAGCGACCGCGCCACCGAGTGGCCCATGAGGACGTGGTCCCGCTCGGTGAGGAGGCCGTCGCCGTCGGCGTCGAGGTGGTCGAATCCGTGGTTGATCTTTGCGATGAGCAGGTCGTCCGACAATGTGCCCCCTTGATTGGCGAGGTCGGTGGCCGGCGATCCCCACCACGCGACGCCAGCACGCTAACCCCTTGAGTCGCGCTCGCGCAGCCGAACGACCGGCGAACGGCCGGACGCCGGCCGCAGGTCGACCGCACGCCCCGTCCTCCCTGGTCGCACCCGCTAGCACCGGTACCCGGGCGGCCCCTGGTGCACCGCGGCCAGCAGCTCCCTGGTGTAGTCCGTGTGCGGGGCGTCGAACAGCCGGTCGCGGTCGGTGGACTCGACCAGCCGGCCGCGGTGCATCACGGCCACCCGGTCGCAGAAGTGCCGCACGACCGCGAGGTCGTGGGAGACGAACAGGAAGGCCACGCCCAGGCGTTCGCGCAGCTCCATGAGCAGGTTGAGCACCTGGGCCTGCACCGAGACGTCGAGTGCCGACACCGGCTCGTCGGCGATGATCAGGCGCGGCCGCGGGGCGAGGGCCCGGGCGATGCCGATCCGCTGGCGCTGGCCGCCGGAGAACTCGTGCGGGTAGCGGTCCAGGTGCGCGGCGGACAGTCCGACCTGCTCCAACAGTTCGGCCGAGCGCTCCCGCCGCTGCGCCGCGTCGAGCTCGGTGTGCAGGCGCAGCGGGGTGTCCAGGGTCCGGGCGACGGTGCGGCGCGGGTTGAGCGAGGCGTACGGGTCCTGGAAGACGAGCTGGACCTCCCGGCTGAGCCTGCGCCGCAGCTCCCGGTCCGGGCGGGTGGCGTCCTGGCCGTCGTAGCGGACCCGGCCCCCGGTGGGCCGCTGGAGGCCGGCCAGGACCCGTGCGGTCGTGGACTTGCCGGATCCGGACTCGCCCACCAGTCCGAGCGTCTCACCGGGGGCGATGCGCAGACCGACGCCCTCGACGGCCCGGACGGGCTCGGCGCGCAGCGAGCCGAGGCGGCGCCGGCCGGGGAAGCGGACGGCGAGGTCCGTCACCTCGATCAGCGGGTGCGCGGTTTGTGCGGGGTGCTCGACCGTGCGGGGGGCGAAGCGCCGCCCGACCGGTGACGGATCGCCAACTGTCGGGAGCAGGGCGCCCGGTACGGAGTCCAGGGTCAGCGCGGCGCCCACCAGGGCGCGGGTGTACGGTTCGCGCGGCGCGGCCAGCAGTGCGGCGGTCGGCGCGGACTCGACCTCGGCGCCGCCGCGCATCACCAGGGTGCGGTCCGTGGTGCCCGCGACGACACCGAGGTCGTGGCTGACCAGCAGCACCGCCGTCCCGTGCTCGCGCTGCAACTCGCCGAGCAGGTCGAGGACCTGCCGCTGGACGCGGGCGTCGAGGGCGGTGGTCGGCTCGTCGGCGATCAGCACCTGCGGATCGTTCATCAGGGCCATGGCGATCATCACGCGCTGGCGCATCCCGCCGGAGAACTGGTGAGGGTAGTCGCGCACCCGGGCGGCCGGGATGCCGACCCGGTCGAGCATCTTGGCGGCCCGGCGGCGGGCCCCGGCGCGGCCCGCGCCCGGGTGGTGCAGCCGGTACATCTCGGCGAGTTGGGCGCCCACGCCGTGGAAGGGGCTGAGCGAGGTGAGCGCGTCCTGGAAGACCAGCGAGGCCCGGCCGCCCCGGACGCCGCGCAGCACGGACTCCGGCGCGCCCACCAGTTCCGCTCCGCCCAGCCGGATCGAGCCGGTGACGGTGGTGGTGCGCGGGTCGTGCAGGCCGAGCACGGCCAGTCCGGTGGCGGACTTGCCGGAGCCCGACTCCCCGACCAGGCCGAGGACTTCACCGGGGGCGAGGTCGAAGGACAGCCCCCGAACGGCGGCCACCGGGGCACCGCCGCGCGGATCGGCGAAGGTGACGGTCAGGTCGCGGACGCTCAGCACCGGCTCCACCGCGGGCGGCGTACCGGGCCCGGCGGACCCACGGGACGGGACGGCCCCGGGCGGCCGGCCAGCCTCACGGGGCCGTACGGCCTCAAGGGAGCGGACGGCCTCAAGGGGCTGAACAGGCCCAAGGGGTTCAACAGGCCCAAGGGGTTCAAGGGGTTCAAGGGCGGACGTCATCGGAATCGACTCCAGTCAGCTCAGGCGGATACGCGGGTCGAGCCAGGCGACCACCAGGTCGGCCAGGGCGACGAACAGCACCACGAAGCAGGCGGCCAGCAGCACCGCCCCGACCACGGCGGGCAGGTCCTGGCCCGAGACCGCCTCGGCGGCGAACCGCCCGACGCCGTTCAGTCCGAAGACCGTCTCGGTGATCACCGCCCCGCCGAGCAGCACTCCGGCCTCCAGGCCGATCAGCTGCACCAGCGGTCCGGCGGCGCCGCGCGCGGTGTACTTGAGGTGGGCGCGCAGCCGGCCGAGGCCCTTGCCGCGGGCCGTGCGGACGTACTCCTCGTTCATCGTCTCCAGCAGCTGGGAGCGCGAGAGCCGGGCGAGCACCGCGGAGTTGACGAAGCCGAGGACGAGCCAGGGCAGCAGCATGCCGCCCGCCCAGGCGGCCGGGTCCTCGGCCGGCGGGGTGTAGGAGGGCAACGGCAGCAGCCCGGTGGAGTAGACCAGCGCCCACTGTGCGACGTACCCGAGGAAGTAGATCTGCACGCTGGCGCCGACGAGGGTGAACCCTGAGAGCAGCCGGTCCGTGCGGCCGCCGTGGCGCAGCGCGGAGACGAACCCGGTGCCCAGGCCGAGCGCCAGCAGGACGGCGAGCGCGCCCGCGGTGAGCGAGAAGGTGACCGGCAGGTGGTCGAGCAGCGCCTCGGTGACGGGCTGGTGCAGCCGGTAGGAGTAGCCGAGGCAGGGCGCGGTGCAGTGGATGACCGAGCCGTCCACGTCGCTGATGTCCCGCCCGGCGACGATCCCGGACAGGTAGTCGCCGTACTGGGTGAGCAGGGGCTGGTCGAGGCCCATGCTCTGGCGGACCGCCGTGACCTGGCCGCTGTCGCAGCGCGGTCCGCAGGCCGCGCGGGCCGGGTCGGCGGGGGCGGCGTAGAAGAGGGCGAAGGCGGCGGCGGAGACCGCGACCAGGACGGCGAGCGCCTGGAGGGCCCGTCGCAGGGCGAAGGAGAGCATGACCGGTCCGGGGTCGTCGGGAAGAGCGGGCGTCGGGAACAGCGGGTGTCGGAGAGAGCGGCCGTCGGAAACGGGGCCGTCGGGAACGGCGGGGGACCGCCGGGGAGAGGCGCCCGCCGGCCCGCCGGCCAGTCCCCGCCACCTCTCGCGACGGCAGCGGGGACGGGCCGGCGGTCGGCTCAGGACTTCAGGTACAGCCAGGCCAGGCTGACCGTGCCGTAGATCGGGTGGATGAACGCCCCGCCGACGTTGGAGCCGTGCAGCTGGTTGACCGTCGGGTAGGCGAACGGCAGCACCGGCACGTCCTTCATGACGGTCCGCTCCAGCGCGTACAGCTCCTTGGCCTTGGCGCGAGGCTCGCCGATCTGGTTGATCCGGTCGATCTCCTGGTCGACGGCCGGGTTGCGGTAGCGCGCGGAGTTGAGGTCGCTGCCGGCGCGCCCGTCGAAGGAGAACGGGATCAGCGTGGACGGGGTCGGCCAGTCGACGGAGCTGGTCTCCTCGAACAGGTCGTAGGGGGAGTCGGCGCGGTGCACCTCGTCCAGCAGCGCCTTGGGGTCGATCGGCTTGGGCACGACGGTGATGCCGGCCTTGGCGAAGCCGTCCACCAGCACCTGGGCGACGCGCTGCCCGACGGGCGTGTTGGCGTAGCCGTAGGTGAGCGGCGCGGGCGGCTGCTTGGCCGCGGCGAGGGCGGACTTGGCGGCCTCCGGGTCGCCCTCGGGCTTCACGGGGTCGAGGTCGTACTTCTCCCAGTCGAGGAGGGCGGGCGAGCTCAGGGTGGTGGCGAGCTCGCCGACCCGGGAGCCGCCCTGGACCTGCCGCGCCTGCTGGCGCGGGTAGGCGAGGTGCAGGGCCCTGCGGACGGCGACGTCCGGCACCCGCTCGTTGTTGATCACCAGCTGGGTGACGAAGGCGCCCTGGCGGCCGGAGACGACCAGCTCCCTGGCCTTCGGGTCGGTGTCGGCGGTCTGGTACAGCTCGGGGGAGAGGGCGGTGGAGACGGTGGTGGCGTCGGCGCCGCCGTCCCGGCCGGAGAGGATCTCCTGGTTGATGTTGAGCGCCTCCTTGCCGAAGGTGAAGACGAACTTCTCCGGGTACTGGCTGCGGATCGGGTCGGTCTCGGCCTTCCAGTACGGGTTGCGCTCCAGCACCAGCCGGGTGTTCTGGACGTGCTCGACGATCCGGTACGGGCCGCTGGCGAAGGGCTGGCGGTCGTAGTCGGTCCCCGTGTCCTTGTCCTTGCGGACCGGGGAGGAGGAGGACTGCGCGGCCATGTAGGGCACGTCGGCCTGCGGCTGCGGGAAGTGGAGGACGAGGGTGCGGTCGTCGGGGGTCTCGACGGCGGCGAGGTCGCCGTCCTGCGGCCCGGCGTACTTCTTGCGGGCGTCCTCGTAGCTGGCCTCGCCGGTGAGCCACTGCGGCCAGTAGGGCGGGCCGACCTCGTAGCCCTTGCCGAAGCTGCGCTCGATGCCGTACTTGACCTGCTGGGAGGTGATCGGCTGACCGTCCTCCCAGGCCACGCCCGGCTTGAGCCGGTACGTCCAGGTGCGGCCTCCGTCGGTGGAGATGCCGGTGTCGGTGGCCAGGTCGCCGACCAGCTTGGCCTTTCCGTCGACGACCTGGTACTGCGTCAGCTGCCGGCCCCAGAGCAGCGAGGCGTTGTAGGCGGCGCCCGCGTAGACCTTCTGCGGGTCGAGGTGGCGGAAGTCGGTGGCGTTGTAGACGTTGACGGTGCCGCCGGCCCGGGCGCCGGAGACGGCGGGGGCCGGGCCCGCGCTGTCCTTCTCGCTGCCGAGGGCGGCGGTCAGCGGGGCGGTCTCCTTGGCGGCCGCGCCGGCGGGGGCCGGGCCGGTGCCCGCACCGGCCGAGCAGGCGCTCGCCAGCAGGGCGGTGGCGACGACGGCGAGGGACGGTTTGGTCCAGCGCATGGCGAATCTCTCCTTGCCCCCTGACCGGGGGTGGACGCGGGGTGGACGTCGGACACGGGTGTCCGACGGGGGATGACGGGATGGCGGGAAGGCGGGCTGAGGGGAAGGCGGGCTGAGGGGCTGAGGGAATGACGGCAGGACGGTGGCCTGGTGATGTGTTGACCTGCCCGGCCTGGCAGACCTGCCCGGTCAGGCGGACCCGGCGGACCCGGCGGCCTCGTGGCCTCGCGGCCCCGCCGTGGGCCGTCCGGACTCAGCGCCCGGAGCGCGGGTCCAGCGCGTCGCGGACGGCGTCGCCGAGCAGGTTGAAGGCGAGCACGAAGACCAGCAGCGCCACACCGGGGAAGACCATGTAGGTCGGGTCGGCCTGGAAGACCTCGGAGCCGCGCGAGATCATCCGCCCCCAGTCGGGGACGGGTTCGGTGATGCCGACGCCGAGGAAGGACAGCACCGCCTCGGAGGCGACGAAGGCCGGCACCGCCATGGTGGCGTGCACCAGGAGTTGCGAGCGGACGTTCGGCAGCAGTTCGTGGACGACGACGTGGAAGCGGCTCGCGCCCTGGGCCCGTGCGGACTGCACGAAATCCCTTTCCCGGAGCGAACGGACGGTGGCCCGGAGGGAAAGTGCCAGCGGAATCCAGCCGAACGCGGAGAATACCAGGATCAGGACCAGGAACTGCATCCACTCCGGTTCCGCGGCGCCCGGGTCGACCAGTCGGGACTGAATGACCGGGCTGAGCGCGAGCAGCAGGAGCAGGGTCGGGAAAGCGAGCAGCACATTGGCCAGGAAACCGAACATCCGGTCGGCGGCCCCGCCCAGGTAGCCGATCGCGACCCCGGCCAGGACGCCGAGCGCGGTGGTCACGGCGGCGGAGGCGAAGGCGATCAGGAGCGAGGTGCGGATGCCGTAGAGCAGCTGGGTCAGCACGTCCCGGCCCAGGCCGGGCTCCAGACCGAACCAGAAGTCGCCGGAGATGCCGCCGTTCGGCAGTACCGGCAGGCCGCCGTCGCTGAGCAGGCCGGGAGTGTTCTGGCCGTAGTGCTCGACCGGGTTCCTCCCGTAGAGGGCGGCGATCAGCGGGGCGGCGAGCGCGAGCAGCAGGAACAGCAGGACGACGGCGAGCGCGGCGGCGCCGACCCGGTCCCGGCGGAGGCGGCCGAGCAGCCCCGGCGCGGCGGGTGCGGGGCGGGGCCCCGCGGGTGTTTCGACCACGGCCATGAGAGGCGTACTCCCCGAATTCTCCGCCGCCCTGTGGGTGAGGGTGCGCTGGTGTGCATTTCCTAAGGGGCCTCCGGGGGTTTCCCGTCGGCCTTCGAAAAGACATCAGATCGGATGCCGCGGGCGCTCCGCAAATCACCCGGACGGAAATTCCTGGGCACTGTTACGGGAAATGTGGCGGCTTCATTTCGCCGCAACACGGGCGTTGCACGAGAAAGGACATAGCCCGCCAAAACGGGCGGCTCGTTCCGCATTCTGAGACCTCCGCCACAGTCCGTCCGATGTTGATACGATCCCGGTGGGCTGCGACTGGCGCGTAGGGATGGAATCAACCATCGGGAAGCGGCTCCGTGGAGTGTCACGTCAAGTTGCCGAGCGCCTGGGCCGTCCGCATCCCCTTGAGGAGACAGCCTTGGCCACTCCGCACGCAGCCCGCCCCCACACCACCGCCGACGCCGCGGCCGACACCGCCTTCCGCAGCGCCCTCGACGTCGTCGCCGGCGTCGAGCCCCGGATCGCCGCCGCGATCGGGCAGGAGCTCGAGGACCAGCGCGCCTCGCTCAAGCTGATCGCCAGCGAGAACTACGCCTCCCCGGCCGTCCTGCTCGCCATGGGCAACTGGCTCAGCGACAAGTACGCCGAGGGCACCGCCGGCCGCCGCTTCTACGCGGGCTGCCGCAACGTCGACACCGTCGAGACCATCGCCGCCGAGCACGCGCGCGCCCTGTTCGGCGCCGACCACGCCTACGTCCAGCCGCACTCCGGCATCGACGCCAACCTCACCGCCTTCTGGGCGGTCCTCTCCCAGCGCGTCGAGAGCCCGGCGCTGGAACGGGCGAAGGTCCGCAACGTCAACGACCTCACCGAGCAGGACTGGGCCGAACTGCGCCAGGCGCTCGGCAACCAGCGGATGCTCGGCATGTCCCTGGACACCGGCGGCCACCTCACCCACGGCTTCCGCCCCAACATCTCGGGCAAGATGTTCGACCAGCGCAGCTACGGCACCGACCCGGTGACCGGCCTGATCGACTACGACGCGCTGCGCGAGACCGCCCGCGAGTTCCGCCCGCTGATCCTGGTGGCCGGCTACTCCGCGTACCCGCGGCTGGTCGACTTCCGCCGGATGCGCGAGATCGCGGACGAGGTCGGCGCGACCCTCATGGTCGACATGGCGCACTTCGCCGGCCTGGTCGCGGGCAAGGTGCTGACCGGCGACCACGACCCCGTCCGGCACGCCCACATCGTCACCACCACCACCCACAAGTCGCTGCGCGGCCCGCGCGGTGGCATGGTGCTCTCCACCGCCGAGCTGGCCGAGCACGTCGACCGCGGCTGCCCGCTGGTGCTCGGCGGCCCGCTCTCGCACGTCATGGCCGCCAAGGCCGTCGCCTTCGCCGAGGCCCGCCGCCCGGAGTTCCAGGCCTACGCCCGGGCCGTCGTCGACAACGCCAGGGCGCTCGCCGAGGGCCTGCTGCGCCGCGGCGGCAAGCTGGTCACCGGCGGCACCGACAACCACCTCGTGCTCGCCGACGTGACGGGCTACGGCCTGACCGGCCGCCAGGCCGAGGCGGCGCTGCTGGACTCGGGCGTCGTCACCAACCGCAACTCCGTCCCGCAGGACCCGAACGGTGCCTGGTACACCTCCGGCGTGCGCCTGGGCACCCCGGCGCTGACCACCCGCGGCCTCGGCACCGCCGAGATGGACGAGATCGCCGCGCTGATCGACACCGTCCTGCGTGCCACCACCCCGGCCACCGGCGCCGGCGGCGCCGCCTCCAAGGCCCAGTACCGGCTCGACGACGCGGTGCGCGACGGGATCGCCAAGCGCGCCGCGGACCTCCTCGCCCCCTTCCCCCTCTACCCGGGCGTCGACCTGGTCTGACCGGGCCGCGAGCGGGCCCGGGACCAGGCCCGGACCCAGGCCTGATCCCGGGCCCGCCAGTCCGTCCGTGCAGCTGCAGCCGCTCCCGGGCCCGCCCGCGCAACCGCGTGCGGGCCCGGGAGGATCCCCGCGGGGGCCTGTTCGGCCTAGAACTGAAGCGACTTGTACTGCAGGAACTCCTCCAGGCCGTGGCGGCCGAGCTCGCGGCCGAGCCCCGAGCTCTTGTAACCGCCGAACGGGGCGAGCGGGTTGAACCGGCCGCCGTTGAGGTCGACCTGGCCGGTGTCGAGGCGGCGGGCGAACGCGGCGGCGGTAGCGGTGTCCGCTGCCCAGACACCCCCGGCCAGGCCGTACTCGGTACCGTTGGCGAGTTCGACCGCGTGGTCCTCGTCCCGGTAGGGCAGGATCGCCAGGACGGGCCCGAAGACCTCCTCCTGAGCGATCGTCATGTCCGGTGTGACGTCCGCGAGTACGGTCGGCAGGACGTAGAAGCCGGTGGGAAGTCCGGGGACGGGCTCCGCGCCGCCGACGACCAGCCGGGCGCCCTCGGCGAGCGCCCCCTCGACGTGGCGGCGCACCCGGGCGAGCTGGGCGGCGCTGACCAGCGGGCCGATCCGGGTCCGCGGGTCGGCCGGATCGCCCGGGAGGTACTTGGCGGCGGCCTTGGCGGCCGTCGCGACCGCCTCCTCGTAGTGGTCCCGGTGCACCAGCAGACGGGTCCACGCGCTGCACGTCTGGCCGGAGTTGGCGAAGACGTTGGCGATGTTCACGTTGACCGCCCGGGCGAGGTCCGCCCCGGGCAGCACCACGTTGGCGGACTTGCCGCCGAGCTCCAGGGCGACCCTCTTGAGCCCCCGGCCGGCCGTCTCGGCGACCTGCCGGCCGACGGCGGTGGAACCGGTGAACGAGACCACGTCCACTCCGGGGTGGGCGGCGAGCGCCGCGCCGGCCACCGCTCCGGTACCGGTCACCAGGTTGAACACGCCTGCGGGCAGGCCCGCTTCGTGCACCAGGCGGGCGAACAGTCGGGCCACCAGCGGGGTGTCCTCGGCCGGCTTGAGGACGACCGGACAGCCGGCCGCGAGCGCCGGGACGACCTTGGCGACGATCTGGTGCAGCGGGTAGTTCCACGGCGTGATCGCGGCGACCACTCCGGCGGGTTCGGCGAGCACCAGCGAGTTGCCGATCCGCTCCTCGAAGGGGTGCTCGGCGAGCAGTGCCAGGTACGAGGTCGCGACGGTCAGGGGCAGCCCGGCGTGCACGGCGGCGGCGAAGCCGACCGGGGCGCCGAGCTCGGCGACCACCGTCGCGGTGATCTCCTCCTGGGCGGCGGCGATCCCGTCCCGCAGCGCGGTGAGCAGGGCGAGCCGGTCCTCGCGGGTGGTCGCCGCCCAGGCGGGGGCGGCCCGGCGGGCCGCGGTGACCGCGGCGTCGACGTCGGCGGTGCCGCCGGCCGGGACGGTGGCGAGCACCTGCTCGGTCGCCGGGTTCAGCACCGTGATCGTCCCGGCGTCGTCCCCGCAGGGCCGCCAGGCGCCGTCGATGTACTGGTCGCGGTACTCCGCGTACTGCTGCACCGAGTGTCCTCTCATCCGATCAGCCGATTAACTAACAGTGCTAGTAGGTAGGCCAGTCAAGGCGGCCGGAGCGGCCGCGCGCAAGAGTCAATCCGGTCCGGTGGACCAGCCGGTTACCTCGGTGCGAACCCCGTGCTGCACTCCCCGGACGGCTCGCCCCGCGCCCGGGCGCGCCATCGCGGGACCACCCCGGTCACCTGCGGCCAGACCCTCCGCCGCCGGGCCCACCGCCCCTCGCCCGGAACGGAGTTGACGGACGGGCTGCTGCACCGCCGGCCGATCGGACCGGGGCCCGGCGCCCGCGCCGACCGGCCGGGACCGCGCCGCGCGGACGAGGCCGGAGGGGCCGCCGCGGCGCGGTGGCCGAAGCCTCCCGAAGGCTCCGTGCTCACCCTCCGGAAGCGAACCGACCGATCACGAAACTCATCGCGCGAAAAGCTCCTCACGGTGGCGGGCGTCACTGTAGATTGCAGCGAACTCAGCCACGGGGCACTACTGTTGCCAGTGGTTCGTAGTGGTGTGCATGGCCGGGACACGCGTGTCCGGAGGAGCCGCCGGGATGCTGCCACCGGGCTGAGGTCTGGCTCAAATCCGCAGGTCATCCGTACCGCATAAGGAGCATCCCGTGACCGATGCCGCGTTGAAGGACGAGTCTCAGCGGCCTGTCGAGCCGGCTGTTCTGGACGACGTCCCGGGCTGGTTCTGGGACCACGACCGGCACTCGTTCGACTGGTTCATGGCGCGGCAGGAGAAGGCCGGGGTCACCGGCGACCTGCTGGAGATGGGTGCGTACCTGGGCCGCAGTGCGATCGTGATCGGCGAGCACCTCCAGCCCGGTGAGACGTTCACCGTCTGTGACCTCTTCGACTCGGACGCGCCGGACGACGAGAACGCCGCCGAGATGGACATCTCCTACCGCAAGTCGCTGACCCGCTCCGCCTTCGAGTCCAACTACCTCTCCTTCCACGAGCGGCTCCCGGAGATCATCCAGGCCCCGACCTCGGTCCTGGCCGGCGGGCGGATCCCCGCGGGCGCGTTCCGGTTCATCCACATCGACGCCTCGCACCTGTACGAGCACGTCGTCGGCGACCTCCAGGTCGCGCGCGTCGCGCTGCAGGACCAGGGCGTCGTGGTGCTGGACGACTACCGATCGCAGCACACCCCGGGCGTGGCCGCGGCCACCTGGGGAGCGGTCTTCAACCACGGGCTGAAGCCGATCATGCTCACCGAGTGCAAGTTCTACGGCACCTGGGGGGACCCGGAGCCGTTCCAGCGGGACCTGCTCGACCGGGTGGACCTGGCCGCGGGCTGCTACCTGAGCACCGAGACCCTGAACGGGCAGCAGGTGCTCCGGATGACCGGCAGCTCGGAGGGCATCGAGTCCTTCCGTCCGTCGCGGCACCAGCACCGGCTGGCCGCGGAGGCCGCCCGCCGCGAGGCCGAGGAGTCCCGCCGCGCTGTCCAGGAGGCGCAGGAGGAGGCGGCCCGCGACCTCGCCGCCCGCCGCGCCCGTGCCGCCGACCAGCGCCGCCCCGCCAACGTCGCCAAGCGCGCCGCCCGGGACCTGCTGCCCCCGGTCCTCACCTCGGCCATCCGCCGCGCCCGCCGGGGCTGACCGCGTCGGTCAGGACGAGCGGAGCAGCCGGAACGCCCGGAGCGCCGATGGCGACCGATGGTGGACGGCCGACAGCCGGCAGCTGACAGAATTCAACTGACAGATGTCAGCGAACAGAATATGAAATCTGTCATCTGAAATCTGTTCGCTGAAACCTGTCATCTGTTACTCGCCGCCTCCCCGCCTCCCTACCCCCACCCCCCAAGGCCCGCCCCGAGCCCGGGCCCCGCCAACGCCGAAGGGCCGGTCGGACAATCCGACCGGCCCCTCGACTCCTACAGGGATCAGGGATCAGACCTTCGACGGCTCCCGGCCGCTTCCGGCGCCCTCCACGGCGCCGGCGCCGGCCGCGCCCTCCGCGGTGGCCGCGGTCGCGGCCTCGGCGTCCAGCTCCCGCCGGACGGCGGCCAGCGACGGGTTGGCCCAGGCGCTGGCGACGCCCCAGTAGTAGAAGGCGAGGCCGATGGCGGCGACGACCAGGAGGTCCCAGCCCTCGGGCAGGTAGCCCTGGCCGCCGAAGTCGGTGCTGCCGGCCCAGGAGATACCCGCCATCACGAACAGGTAGGCGACCATCCAGGCGCCCGCCTTCAGGTTCGGCCGCAGCTCGGCCCACGGCTTGCGCAGCTCGTACCAGGCCCAGATCGGCAGGCCGGCGGCCATCAGCAGGATGACCTTGCCGGTGAGCGGCCAGCGGGCCCAGTAGAGGACCAGCGAGCCGAAGACCATCGCGACCGGGGCGATGACGGGCATGGCCCGCAGCCGGACCGGCCGGGGCAGGTCGGGGGCGAGGCGGCGCAGCGCCATCACGGCGACCGGGCCGGTGATGTAGGAGATCACGGTGGCCACCGAGACGATCTCGGCCAGCGAGCCCCAGCCGCGGAAGACGGCGAGGAAGAGGAACGCGACCACCAGGTTGAGGACCAGCGCGGGGCGCGGGATGCCGGTGCGCGCGTCGACCTTGCCGAAGACCTTCGGCAGGTGGCCGTTCTCCTGCACGCCGTGGATCATGCGCGAGGTGGTGGCGGCGTAGATCATGCCGGTGCCGCTGGGGGAGATGAACGCGTCCGCGTACAGCAGCAGGGCGAGCCAGTTGAGGCCCCAGGCGATCGAGAGGTCGGCCAGCGGCGAGGTGTAGCCGAGGCCGCTCCAGCCGTTCGAGAGGTCGGCGGCCGGGATGGCGCCGAGGAAGGCGACCTGCAGCGCGACGTAGATCACCAGCGCGATCAGGATCGAGCCGATGACGGCCTTCGGCAGCGACTTGCCGGGGTCGCGGGCCTCGCCGGCGAGGTTGAGCGGCGACTGGAAGCCGTTGAAGGCCCAGACGATGCCGGACACCGCGACGGCGGTGAACACCGCGCTCCAGCCGTTCGGCGCGAACCCGCCGTGGTCGGTGAAGTGGGCGGTGTCGAAGTGGGCGAACAGCAGGGCGCCGGCGGTCAGCGTCGGCACGACGACCTTGAAGACGGTGATCGCGGTGTTGGTCTTGGCGAACAGCGTGATCGCGAACCAGTTCAGGACGAAGTAGCCCACCAGCAGCACGCTGGCCAGCGCCACCCCGCTGAGGGTGAGCTCCTTGCCGTCGTACAGCCCCTTCGCCCAGTCGAAGTGCCAGGAGCTCATGTACTGGACGGAGGCGGTGGCCTCGCCGGGGATGACCGAGACGATGGCGATCCAGTTGGCCCAGGCGGCGAGGTACCCGGCGAGCGAGCCGTGCGAGTACTGGCCGTACCGGACCATGCCACCGGCCTTGGGGAACATCGAGCCCAGCTCGCTGTAGGTCAGGGCGATGGTCAGCGCGACCGCGGCCCCGATCACCCAGGCCAGGATCGACGCCGGGCCCGCCAGCCGGGCGGCGCGCTCGGCGCCGAACAGCCAGCCGGATCCGATGATCGACCCGAGCCCGACGGCGGTCAGGCTGATGGTGCCGAGCGATCGGCGGTAGTTGTGGTGTGATGCCGTCGGCGACTCTGGCTCACTCAACGTATCGGTCCTCTCGCTCGGGGTTCATCGGGTGGTGTCGGCGTATGTGCGGCTTTGCCTCGGTATTCCGGACAAACGGAAAGCAGCCTATGGGCCGAAATCGGGCGAATACCTCAGGGGAAGCTCAAACCGTCCGATCGTTGCCATCTCGTGTCCGGTTTTCGGTTGTGCCGGACACCTCGGAGGCTCTGCGAACCGGCCCGCCCAGCCCCCACCGGCCGACGCGGCCCGAACGGCCCGCCCAGGCCTCACCGGCCCCACGCAGCCCGAACAGCCCTGAAGATCCCCGGGGAAAACAAAAATTCCCTGTGGGTTCCTTTCGGATCCCACAGGGAATTCGGCTGTGTCCGAGGGGGGACTTGAACCCCCACGCCCGATAAAGGGCACTAGCACCTCAAGCTAGCGCGTCTGCCATTCCGCCACCCGGACAGGGTGTGTGCTTCGGGGTTTTTCTCGCCCCCTCGGCGACAGAGAGAACATTACCAGGGTTCTGGAGTGCTTCTCACCTGCGTTTCCCCGGTGCCGGTCGCGCGCCCGGGGCGCCCGGGCCGGTCGGGAGGTCCGACTGGCTGGGACGGGTCGCCAGGGCGCGCGAACCGCGGCCGAAGCGGTGCCGAGCGCGAAGGAAACGGTCTGCCCCGGTGGCGGGCGCGGTCGGATCCGGCCGGAAGCGGTCCGACACGGGCAAGTTGTCGACGGTGCCGTGGTGCCGCCGACGCCTCTCCTAGCCTCTGTGGACCGAGGGCGCCATGAGCGGAACGCCTGATTCCCGGGTCGCGGACATCCCCGGGTAGCGGACGAAGGGCGGCTGGACGTGGAGCAGATGAGCGGGGCGGCGAAGGCAGGTCCGAGACGCGGCGCCCCGGGCCGCGCTCCGGTGGCCCCCGTGGAGGGCGTGTGGCGCTTCCCGGTGCCGGCGGCCGAGTCCTCGGTGCCGCTCACCCGGCACGCGGTGCGCGACCGCCTGCTGGCGCAGGGGATGGCCGGGGTGCGCTACCAGGAGCTGGTGGACGACCTGCTGCTGATCGTCTCGGAGCTGGTGGGCAACGCGGTGACGCACGCCGCCGAGCTGTCCCCGGAGGTGACCACGGAGCTCTCGGTCCGCCGGGGCTGGGTGCGGGTGTCGGTCGAGGACGGCGACCCGTACCGGCCGAAGGCCCTGGAGAGCGACACCGGCCGCACCGGGGGCCGGGGTCTGCTGTTGGTGAAGAGCGTGACGCTGCAGGCCGGCGGGGTGTGCGACGTGGAACGGACCGGGGAGGGCGGCAAGGTCATCTGGGCCTCGCTGCCCATCCCCCCGGAGCTCGACGAGGACTGAGGCGGCGGCCCGCCCCCGGACCCGCCCCGCAACCGACCGGACCCGCGCCACAACGGACCGGGGCCCCGCCCCACAGCGGACCGGGGCCCCGACGAGCGGGTCCCGGCCGGCCACCAGTCCCCGGCCGGCTACCAGTCCCGACCGGCGATCTCCCGGATCCCCGGCAGCGCCCCCTCGAGGACGGTGTCGAACCAGACCGAGAAGGGCCGCTCGGCCCGCAGCTCCCGCAGCTCCTGCGCGGTCACGAAGGCGAAGTCCTCGACCTCGTCCGGGTTGGGCGTGACCGGAGCGGTGACGAGCCCCACGAACAGGTGGTTCCACTCCCGCTCGATCAGCCCGGAGGTCTCGTCCGGGAGGTCGTAGCGGACGGTCCCGGCCTCGCAGAGCAGCGCCGGTGCGACGCCGAGCTCCTCCGCGGTGCGGCGGGCGGCGGCGACGAACGGCGGTTCGTCGGGGTAGGGGTGGCCGCAGCAGGTGTTCGACCAGACACCGGGGGAGTGGTACTTGCCGAGTGCCCGCCGCTGGAGCAGCAGCCGCCCCTGGCGGTCGAAGAGGAAGACGGAGAAGGCGCGGTGCAGCCGGCCCGGCTGCTGGTGCGCCCAGTGCTTCTCGGCGGTGCCGATGGTGTTGCCCTCGTCGTCCACGAGCTCCAGCAGGATCTCGGTGCCGGTGGCGTCGCCGGTCCCGGCCGAGATCCCCCGGGCGACCGCCACGTCGGTCTCGACGTCCAGACCGGTGTCGATCTCGGAGTCGAAGTGGGTCGGGTTGGTCGGGTCGGTCGGCAGACTCTGGGGCATGAGGCCTCTTTCGGGAGCGGGAGCAACGGGGGCATCGGGTGCGTCCGGTACACCGGTTGCATCGGACGCAGCGGGGGCACCGGCGCCGGCGTCGGGCTCCAGTCTGCCGTATGGGTGGCGGTCGGTAGGGGTCCCACGCACAACCGGGCGGATCATGACCGCAGGGAGGCCGAATCCGGGCGGAGACGGGCACGGGCCGGCCCCGGAAGGGGCCCTGGAATAGCAGGACTGTTCGGTAGGCGTTCGAATTGCGTTCGATCGACGCTCCGCCATCCTCCCGTCACCTCCCGGCCCCCCGGCCGCGTTCGGGCTGGTCGCCCCGGTCGCCTACCATCACTTACGACACGGTGCCCGCATCTGCGACGGCACCGGCGCGCCGACTCGCGGCCCGGCCGGACGGGGGAGACCCGGACGGGGACGGGCCCGGGAGCCGGACGGGACCGGCGCGCCGGGCCCGGCCGGAGGGCCCCGGACGCAAGCCGGTGCCCCGGCACGCCCGCGCACCGCACGACGGATCAGGAGACCCCGCATGATCGGCCTCGTTCTGGCAGCCGGCGCCGGCCGGCGGCTGCGCCCGTACACCGACACCCTCCCCAAGGCGCTGGTGCCGGTCGACGGGGAGCGGACCGTGCTGGACCTCACCCTCGCGAACTTCGCCGAGGTCGGGCTGCGTGACGCGGCGATCGTCGTCGGCTACCGCAAGGAGGCGGTGTACGACCGCAAGGACGCCCTGGAGTCCCGTTACGGCGTCAAGCTCCACCTGGTCGAGAACGACAAGGCCGAGGAGTGGAACAACGCCTACTCGCTCTGGTGCGCCCGCGAGCTCTTCACCGAGGGCCTGCTGCTGGCCAACGGCGACACCGTGCACCCGGCCTCGGTCCAGCGCACGATGCTGGAGGGCAACGCCCGCCTCGTCGAGGCCGGCCGGGAGCCCGGCATCCTGCTCGCCCTCGACACGGTGAAGAAGCTCGCCGACGAGGAGATGAAGGTGGTCGTCGACCCGGCCGCCGGGATGCGCCGCATCACCAAGCTGATGGACCCGGCCGAGGCCACCGGCGAGTACATCGGCGTGACCGTGATCAACCCGGCCGCCGCCGCCGACCTCACCGACGCGCTGCGCGCCACCTACGAGCGCGACCCGCAGCTGTACTACGAGGACGGCTACCAGGAGATGGTCGACCGGGGCCTGCGGATCGACGTGCAGCCGATCGGCGAGGTGTCCTGGGTCGAGGTCGACAACCACGAGGACCTGGCGAAGGCGCGGGAGATCGCGTGCCAGTACTGACCCGGCTGGTCCCGTCGCCGCTGTTCGTCGAGGTCCGCCCGGGCGCGCTGGACGCGCTCGGCGGCATCCTCGCCGACCAGCGGCTGTCGGCCTCGGGCCGGATCGCCGTGGCGATCAGCAACGGCTCGGGCGCGGCGATGCGCCGCCGCCTGGAGCCGGCCCTGCCCGGCGCCGACTGGTACAACGTGGACGACGGCAGCCTGGACAGCGCGGTGCGGCTGGCCGAGGCGATGCGCGGCGGGCACTACGACGCGATGGTCGGGCTCGGCGGCGGCAAGATCATCGACGCCGCCAAGTACGCGGCCGCCCGGGTCGGGCTGCCGCTGGTCGCGGTCGCCACCAACCTGGCCCACGACGGCATCTGCTCGCCGGTGTCCACGCTCGACAACGACGCCGGGCGCGGCTCCTACGGGGTGCCCAGCCCGATCGGCATCGTCGTCGACCTGGACGTGATCCGGCAGGCGCCGCCGCGCTTCGTGGCGGCCGGGATCGGCGACGTGGTCTCCAACATCTCGGCCTGCGCGGACTGGGAGCTGTCCCACGCGGTCACCGGCGAGCCGGTGGACGGACTGGCGGTGGCGATGGCCCGTTCGGCGGGCGAGAACCTGCTGCGGCACCCAGGAAACATTCAGGATCAGGACCTGCTGACAGCCCTCGCGGAAGCCCTGGTACTGTCCGGCATCGCGATGAACATCGCTGGCAGCACCCGGCCCTCCTCGGGCGCCTGCCACGAGATCTCGCATGCCCTGGACGTGCTGTACCCCAAGCGTTCCGCCCAGCACGGCGAACAGGTCGGCCTCGGCGCCGCGTTCGCCAGCTTCCTGCGGGGCGAGCGCGAGCTGACCGGTCTGATCGTGGAGCGCCTGGCGCGGCACGGACTGCCGGTGACCGCGGCTCAGATCGGCTTCACCGAGGCGGAGTTCACCGATGCGGTGCACTACGCTCCGAACACCCGCCCGGGGCGCTTCACCATCCTTGAGCACCTCGACCTCTCCCCTTCCGCAATCAGGGACGCGTACGCCGACTATGTCCAAGCCCTCAACAGCTGACCCCTCCACCGCGGGCGCCGAGCGGCCCCCGGTGGACCTGAGCCGCCGGCCCTCGATCGAGGAGCTGCGCGCGGTGATCCACCCGGAGGGCATGCTCCAGCGCCGCAGCGCCGAGCACTGGGCCGGGCGCCTGTACATGCGGAAGATCTCGCTGCGGATCACCCGCGTGCTGTCCACGGTGACGGCGATCACGCCCAACGGCCTGACCTACCTGATGATGTTCACCGGCATCCTGGCCGGTGCCGCGCTGGTGGTCCCGGGCATCGTGGGCGCCGTCCTGGGCGCCCTGCTGATCCAGGTCTACCTGCTGCTGGACTGCGTGGACGGCGAGGTGGCCCGCTGGCGCCGGCAGACCTCGCTCACCGGCGTCTACCTGGACCGGGTCGGCCACTACATGTCCGAGGCGGCCCTGCTGACCGGTCTGGGCCTGCGCGCCACCGACCTGCTGCACCGCGAGGGCGGCGGCTCGCACTGGGAGTGGGCGTTCCTCGGCACGCTGGCCGCGCTCGGCGCGATCCTGATCAAGTCCGAGACGGACCTGGTGGACGTGGCCCGGGCCCGCAGCGGTCTGACGGCGGTCGAGGACAGCGCCTCGGTGCCGCGCTCGTCCTCGGTGGCCAGGGCCCGCCGGGCGGCCTCCTTCCTGAAGTTCCACCGCCTGGTCGGCGCGGTCGAGGCCTCGCTGTTCATCCTCGCGGCCGGGGTCGCCGACGCCGTCCACGGGGGGCTGTTCTTCACCCGGGTCGCGGTGGTCGTGCTGGCCGCGATCGCCATGCTGCAGACCGTGCTGCACCTGCTGAGCATCGTCCTGTCCAGCAGGCTGCGATGAGCGGGCCCGGCGAGTCCGTCCTGGAGGGGGCGCATGAGCGAGCAGAACGAGGTGACCGGGTGAACGCCGGGACGGGTGCCCAGGGGTTCCGCCTCGGCGCCGTGATCATCACCATGGGCAACCGCCCCGCGGAGCTGGCCGCCCTGATCGAGTCGGTCCGCGCCCAGGAGGGCCCGGCCGTCGAGCTGGCGGTGGTGGGCCAGGGCGCCAAGCTGCCGCCGCTGCCCGAGGGCGTGCGCAGCGTGGAGCTGCCGGAGAACCTGGGCATCCCGGGCGGGCGCAACGTCGGCATCGAGCTGTTCGGCCGGGACGGGAAGGACGTCGACGCCGTCCTCTTCCTGGACGACGACGGGCACCTGCCGCGCACCGACTCCGCCCGGCTGCTGCGGGAGGCCTTCACGGCCGATCCGGGGCTGGGCATCGTGTCCTTCCGGATCGCCGACCCCGACACCGGCGTGACCCAGCGCCGTCACGTCCCCCGGCTGCGCGCGCGCGACCCGCTGCGCTCCTCCCCGGTGACGACCTTCCTGGGCGGCGCGAGCGCCGTGCGCTGCACGGTGTTCGAGCAGGCCGGGCAGCTGCCCGCGGAGTTCTTCTACGCCCACGAGGAGACCGACCTCGCGTGGCGTGCGGCGGACGCGGGCTGGGGCATCGACTACCGGGCCGACGTGGTGCTGCACCACCCCGCGACGTCGCCCGCCCGGCACGCCGCCTACTTCCACAACATCGCCCGGAACAGGGTCTGGCTCGCGAGGCGGAACCTTCCGGGCCTGTTGGTGCCTCTCTATCTGGGAACCTGGTTCCTGCTCACCCTGGCCCGCCGCCCCTCCTCGGAGGCGCTGAAGGCCTGGTGGGGCGGGTTCCGGGCAGGCTGGCGCGAACCCTGCGGTCCGCGGCGGCCGATGCGATGGCGTACCGTTTGGCGACTGACCAGGCTGGGCCGGCCACCGGTCATCTGATCGAATGATCGATCGCTGCGGTCGGTGGTCACACACCGGCCGGACTTCCCCCGTGATCCCAGTGGATCCCCATCGGCGCAAGGCCGGCGGACCCCCGTCGACCGGCCGCCCCGACCGATCCCGCGTGAAGGACGAATGTGTCGACAGTGAGTGAACCCGTCAGCCTCTCAGCCCCCAGGGGGGCGGACGCGGGCCTGACCCCCAAGCAGCTTGCGGACAAGTACGGCCTGTCGGTCAGCGGCAGACGGCCCGGCCTGATCGCCTACACCAAGCAGCTCTGGGCCCGGCGCCACTTCATCTGGGCCTTCGCCACCGCCCGCCTGGTGGCGCAGTACACCGACGCCAAGCTGGGCCAGCTGTGGCAGGTCGTGACCCCGCTGCTGAACTGCGCGGTCTTCTACCTGGTGTTCGGTGTCATCCTGGCGAGCAAGGACAACTTCCCGCCGGACACCTACATCGCCTGGCTCTGCATCGGCGTCTTCGTCTTCCAGTTCACCCAGAACGCCGTGCAGTCCGGCACCCGGGCGATCTCGGACAACCTCGGGCTGATCCGGGCGCTGCACTTCCCGCGCGCCTCGCTGCCGATCGCCTTCACGGTGATCCAGCTCCAGCAGCTGCTGATCTCGATGGTGGTGCTGGTCGCCACCGTGCTGATCAGCGGCATCGAGCCGGGCCGGACCTGGCTGCTGATCGTCCCGGCGCTGCTGCTGCAGATGATGTTCAACACCGGCATCGCCCTGGTGATGGCCCGGATCGGCGCCAAGACCAGTGACATCTCCCAGCTCATCCCGTTCGTGATGCGGGCCTGGATGTTCCTGTCCGGCGTGATGTTCAGCATCCAGGACAAGATCAGCACCTGGCCGCACTCCATCCAGGTGCTGATGCAGGTGAACCCGGCGTCGGTCTACATGGACCTGCTCCGGCACGCCTTCGCGCCGATCATCTACAACAAGCACCAGCCCCAGCACCAGGACCTCCCGCCGCACCAGTGGGCCTACGGCATCGGCTGGGCGGTCGTGATGTTCGTGATCGGATACGTCTTCTTCTGGAAGGCCGAGGAGGAGTACGGCCGTGGCTGACATCGACCTGAGCAAGACGGCGACCGTCCGCGACACCGACGTCGCCCGTGAGCCCACCGTCGTCGTCGACGACGTGCACATCGTCTACCGGGTGCACGGCGCCGGTTCCGGCAAGGGCAGCGCCACCTCGGCGCTCAGCCGCATCGTCAGCCGCAAGCGCGGCTCGGGCGTGCGCGAGGTGCACGCGGTGCGCGGCATCAGCTTCACCGCCTACAAGGGCGAGGCGGTCGGCCTGATCGGGTCCAACGGGTCCGGCAAGTCGACGATGCTGGCGGCCATCGCCGGCCTGCTGCCGACCGAGAAGGGCGGCATCTACACCAACGGCCAGCCCTCGCTGCTGGGCGTGAACGCGGCGCTGATGAACGAGCTCACGGGTGAGCGCAACGTCATCCTCGGCTGCCTGGCGATGGGCATGCCGCCGGCCGAGGTCCGGCGCCGCTACCAGGACATCGTCGACTTCTCGGGCATCAACGAGAAGGGCGACTTCATCTCGCTGCCGATGCGCACGTACTCCTCCGGCATGGGCGCCCGGCTGCGGTTCTCCATCGCCGCCGCGAAGACCCACGACGTGCTGCTGATCGACGAGGCGCTGGCCACCGGCGACCAGGCGTTCCAGCAGCGCAGCAAGAAGCGGATCGAGGAGCTGCGCCAGTCGGCCGGTACGGTCTTCCTGGTCAGCCACGACAACAGCTCGATCCGCGAGGTCTGCGAGCGGACGATCTGGATCGAGCACGGCGAGCTGGTGATGGACGGCCCGACCGAGGAGGTCGTGGGCCGCTACGAGCGCGGCGAGCGCCCGTAGCACCGAACGGTCCGGGGGGCCGGTTCCGGGGGTTCCCGGGGCCGGCCCCCCGCGTCGTGCCCGCCGCCGGTAACCCGGGTGGCCCGCCGCCGGCGGGGTGAGCGCCCCGTGCGCCGGGCGGGGCGCCCTTCTCCGGCGCGGCCCGTGGTGTCAGGCTGTAGGCGCGGGGGCGGTGTGCCGGACGTGACGCCCCTGCTCGGACGCGTGTCCGAGTCGGGCCGGTGGTGCCGAGCGGTGTAGAACGGGGGAGTGACAGCAGTGTCGGCTTCGGCCCAGCCCAGAGATACGTCGGTGAACCGGTCCGCGGGCCGGACCCTGGACAAGGCGGCCGCGGAGAACTTCCCGGTCGCGCCGTTCTTCCTGCCCGCGGCGTGGCGGGGCGACCTGATGGCCGTCTACGGCTTCGCCCGGCTGGTCGACGACGCCGGCGACGGCGACCTGGCCGATCCGGCGGCCACCGCGGCCCTGCTCGGGGTCGACGGCGGGCCCGGCACCACCCCTTCGGCCCAGTCCGGCCCGCCGACCGCGCAGGAGACCGCCTTCCGCCTCGCCCTGCTGGACGGGCTGGAGCGCGACCTCGACCGGGTGTTCGAGACGGCCCTCCACCCGGGGACGGCCGACGGGCCCCGCCACCCGCTGATGCGCGGCCTCGTCCCGCTGGTCGACCGGCACGGGCTCACCCCGGAGCCGTTCCGCCGTCTGATCGAGGCCAACCGGGTGGACCAGACCACCACCCGCTACGCGAGCTACGACGACCTGATCGGCTACTGCACGCTGTCCGCCGACCCGGTCGGCCGCCTGGTGCTGGCCATCGCCGGCGTCTCCACCCCCGAGCGGATCGAGCTCTCCGACGCGGTCTGCAGCGCCCTCCAGGTGGTCGAGCACCTGCAGGACGTCGCCGAGGACCTCGCCCGCGGCCGGATCTACCTCCCGACCGAGGACCTCGACCGCTTCGGCGTCACCGAGGCCGACCTCGCCGCCCCCACCGCCTCCGGCCCGGTGCGCGAGCTGATCGCCTTCGAGGTGCACCGGGCCCGCACCCTGCTCGACCGCGGCGCGCCGTTGGTGGGTACGGTTCGGGGGAGGCTTCGACTGCTCCTGGCGGGATTCACCGCCGGCGGTTACGCGGCCCTGGCGGCCGTCGAGGACGCCGGGTACGACGTGCTCGCGCGACAGGCGAAGCCGGACAAGCGCCGCCTCGCAGCGAAGGCGGCGGCCATCTTCGCGAAGGGAAGGTGAACGCCCGCGTGGCGGCATCACCACTGGCGTCGGCCCAGGTCATGGCGGCGTACCGGTACTGCGAGGCAGTCACCGGACTGCAGGCGCGCAACTTCAGCTACGGCATCCGGCTGCTGCCGGAGTCCAAGCGGCTGGCCATGTCGGCCCTGTACGCCCTGGCCCGCCGGGTGGACGACATCGGCGACGGGGAGCTGCCGGCCGACCGCAAGGCGGAGGCGCTGCTGCGCACCCGGGAACTGGTGGACGAGGTCCGCGCCGGGGTGGTGGCCGACGACGACACCGACCCGATCAAGGTCGCCCTGGCCGACGCGGCCCGGCGCTTCCCGATCCCGCTGGGCGGCTTCGACGAGCTGATCGACGGCGTCGAGATGGACCTCAAGGGCGCCGAGTACCAGACGTACGAGGAGCTGAAGGTCTACTGCCGCTGCGTGGCCGGCGCGATCGGCCGGCTCTCCCTCGGCGTCTACGGCTGCGAGGACCCCGAGCGCGGGGCGCAGTACGCGGACACCCTGGGCCTGGCCCTGCAGCTCACCAACATCCTGCGCGACCTGCGCGAGGACGCCCTGAACGGCCGCACCTACCTGCCGAGCGAGGACCTCGCCCGGTACGGCTGCGAGGACGGCTTCGCGCTGCCCAGGCCGGCCGCGGGCGCCGACTTCGCCGGCCTGGTGGCCTTCGAGGCCGCCCGCGCCCAGGCCGCCTTCGAGGAGGGCCTGCGGCTGCTGCCCCTGCTCGACCGCCGCAGCCGGGCCTGCACCGCCGCGATGGCCGGGATCTACCACCGGCTGCTCGGCCGGATCGCCGCCGACCCCGAGTCGGTGCTGCGCGGCCGGGTCTCGCTGCCGGGCTGGGAGAAGGCGTACGTGGCGCTTTCCGGGCTCGCCGGGGGGCGTTCTTGATTCTCGTCCCAGTTCTGTCACGCTGTGTCAGCGGGGAATCACATGCGGGCCGAGCCGTGTCGACCGCGACCTGGCCGGCCGCGGTGACCGCCGCGGTGCGGTCCAGCGACGTCGAGGGGGAGGGCCGATGACCGGGCGAGCCGATGCCGCGCGCCCGGCCGCCGTCGTGGTCGGCGGCGGCCTGGCCGGGATCACCGCCGCGCTGCGGCTGGCCGAGGCCGGTCACCGGGTCACCCTCGCGGAGGGCCGCCCCCGGCTCGGCGGCCTCGCCTTCTCCTTCCAGCGCGGGGAGCTGGCCGTCGACAACGGCCAGCACGTGTACCTGCGCTGCTGCACCGCCTACCGCGGCCTGCTGGACCGGCTCGGCGCGACCCGGTTGGTCCACCTGCAGGAGCGGCTGGACGTCCCGGTGCTCTCCGTCTCCGGGTCCGAATCGGCCCCGGTGCGCACCCTCGGCCGGCTGCGCCGCTCCGGCCTGCCCGTGCCGCTGCACCTGGCCGGCAGCCTCGCCCGATACCCGCACCTCGGGCCGGCCGACCGCGCCCGGGTCGTCCGCGGCGCGCTCGCCCTGCAGGGCCTGGACCTCGCCGACCCCGCGCTGGACCGGATCTCCTTCGGCGAGTGGCTGCGCGGGAACGGGCAGAACACCGCCACCCTCGCCGCGCTCTGGGACCTCGTCGGGGTGGCCACCCTGAACGCCCGCGCCGACCAGGTTTCGCTGGCGCTGGCGGCGATGGTGTTCAAGACCGGCCTGCTCTCCGACCCCGGCGCCTCCGACATCGGCATGGCCGCCGTCCCGCTCGGCGTGATCCACCACGACCGGGCGCTCGCCGAACTGGAACGCGCCGGCGTGAAGGTGCTGCTGCGCACCCGTGTCGCCGGGCTCAAGCCGGCCGCGCCCCAGCACGCCGTCGTCCTGGAGGACGGCGAGCCGCTGGCCGCCGAGACGGTGGTGCTGGCCGGCGCCCAGGACACCGCGGCGGCCCTGCTGCCGCCGAACGCGATCCCCGGCCAGGACCGGCTGGACGGGTTCGGCACCGCGCCGATCCTCAACGTGCACGTGGTCTACGACCGCAAGGTGCTGCGCCGGCCGTTCTTCGCCGCGCTCGGCTCCCCGGTGCAGTGGGTCTTCGACCGCACCACCCACTCCGGCCTGGCCGGCACGGAGCTGGGGCGCAGCCACCCCGGAGCCCAGTACCTGGCGCTCTCGCAGTCCGCCGTCCAGGACGAGATCGACCTGCCGGTGGCCGAACTGCGCCGCCGCTACCTGCCGGAACTGGGCCGGCTGCTCCCGGCCGCCGAGGGCGCCGGGGTGCTGGACTTCTTCGTCACCCGCGAGCGCACCGCCACGTTCGACCCGGCACCCGGGAGCGCGGCGCTGCGCCCGTCGGCGGCGACGGGCGTCCCCGGCGTGCTGCTGGCCGGTGCGTGGACCGCCACCGGGTGGCCCGCGACCATGGAGGGCGCCGTGCGCAGCGGCCACGCCGCCGCCGACGCCGCCCTCGCCGCGGCCGGCGGCCGGATCCCGGCCGACCGGGGCGACGGGAGGTGGCCCCGGTGACGGCGGGCCCCGCCGCCGGAGAGCCCGCCAGAGCCGTTCGCTCCACCGTCGGCGGTACCGGCCGCCCCGGCCGTGGCGACAACGGCGACACTGGGACCAGCCCCACCGACACCGGCCCCACCGACACCACCCGCACCGACAGCGCACAGACCCGGCCGCCCCGTGCGGTCCGGCACCACGAGGGAGAGGGAACGCACGTGGAGTCACGCACCGGCATCGCCGTCGGAGGCACGGCGCACGCCGAACCGGTCTCGGTGCCGGAGCTGCTCGCCCGCAGCCGTACGCTCTGCACCCCGCCGCTGCGGGCCGCCGTCGCCCGTTTGGCCGCACCGATGGACACCGTCGCGGCCTACCACTTCGGCTGGATCGACCGCGACGGCACCGCCGTCAAGGGGGACGGCGGCAAGGCCGTGCGCCCGGCCCTGGCCCTGCTGTCCGCCCAGGCCACCGGAGCCCCGGCCGAGGCCGGCGTGCCGGGGGGCGTGGCCGTTGAACTGGTGCACAACTTCTCGCTGCTCCATGATGATCTGATGGACGGTGACGAGACCCGGCGGCACCGGGCCACCGCGTGGACGGTCTTCGGCCCGTCCCAGGCGATCCTGGTCGGCGACGCCCTGGCGACGCTCGGCACGGAGGTGCTGCTCGACGCCGCGGTGACCGGTGGCGCGAGCCCCGCCGACGCCGCGCGCGCCGTCCGGCTGCTCACCACGGCGACCCGCCGGCTGATCGACGGCCAGGCCATGGACGTCGCCTTCGAACAGCGCGACAGCGTGACCGTCGCCGAGTGCCTGGAGATGGAGGGCGGCAAGACCGCGGCCCTGCTGGCCGCCGCCTCGGCGATCGGCGCCGTCCTCGCCGGCGCCGACGACAAGGTCGCCGACGCCCTCCAGCGCTACGGCCACCACCTGGGCCTGGCCTTCCAGGCGGTGGACGACCTGCTCGGCATCTGGGGCGCCACCGAGGTCACCGGCAAGCCGCACTGGGGGGACCTGCGCCAGCGCAAGAAGTCCCTGCCGGTCGCCGCCGCGCTGGCCGAGGGCGGGGCCGCCTCGCGCCGGCTCGCCGGGCAACTGGCCGATCCGAAGGGCCGCGGCGAGGAGAGCGAGCCCGAGCTCGCCGCCCGGGCTGCCCTGATCGAGGAGGCCGGCGGCCGGGCCTGGACCCAGGAGGAGGCCCGCCGCCAGCACACGACTGCCCTCGCCGCCCTGGACGAGGTGCCCATGTCCGACGAGGTGCGCGAGCACTTCGTCGCACTCGCCGAATTCGTGGTGGTACGAGAGAGGTGACGTTACGTTGACAGCAACCGCGGACGGCCGGCTCGACCCTGAGTACGATCCCGAGCCGGTCGCGGTGGGCGACCGCCCCCCGGCGCTGTCGGGCGCCGGGCGGTGGCGGCCCGAGGACGGCGAGCAATCCGGGCCGGCCGACGGGGCGGGCCCCGTACCGGCCGACGCGCGGGAGGCCCTGGCCCGCGCCACCACCCACCTGCTCTCGCTGCAGAGCTCCGAGGGCTGGTGGAAGGGGGACCTGGAGACCAACGTCACCATGGACGCCGAGGACTTACTGCTCCGGCAGTTCCTCGGGATCCGGACCGAGGACCAGACCAAGGCCACCGCCGAGTGGATCCGTTCCCAGCAGCGGGAGGACGGCACCTGGGCCACCTTCCACGGCGGGCCGCCCGAACTGTCCACCACCGTCGAGGCGTACGTCGCCCTCAAACTGGCCGGCGACGACCCGGGCGCCCCGCACATGCAGGCCGCCGCGCGGTACGTGCGCTCCGCCGGCGGCATCGCGGCCGCCCGGGTCTTCACCCGGATCTGGCTCGCGCTCTTCGGCTGGTGGCCGTGGGAACGGCTGCCCGAGATGCCGCCCGAGATCATCTTCCTGCCCAGGTGGCTGCCGCTGAACATCTACGCCTTCGGCTGCTGGGCCCGCCAGACCATCGTCCCGCTCACCATCGTCTCGGCCCACCGCCCCGTCCGACCGGCGCCCTTCCCGCTGACCGAGCTGCACACCGACCCGGACGACCCCTACCCCCACCGGCCGCTCGCCCCCGCCACCAGCTGGGACGGCCTCTTCGAACGCCTCGACAAGGTCCTGCACGCCTACCACCGGCGGGCCGTGCGCCCGCTGCGCCGGCTCGCCGTCTCCCAGGCCTGCCGCTGGATCATCGAACGGCAGGAGGCCGACGGCTGCTGGGGCGGGATCCAGCCGCCCGCCGTCTACTCGCTGATCGCCCTGCACCTCGAGGGCTACGAGCTGGAACACCCGGTGATGCAGGCCGGACTCTCCTCCTTCGACCGCTTCACCGTGCACACCGAGGACGGCCGGCGCTGGCTGGAGGCCTGCCAGTCCCCGGTCTGGGACACCTGCCTGGCCACCATCGCCCTGGTCGACGCCGGACTGCCGGCCGACCACCCGGCGCTGGTCTCGGCCGTCGACTGGATGCTCCAGGAGGAGATCCGCAAGAACGGCGACTGGTCCGTCCAGCGGCCCTCGCTGGCCCCCGGCGGCTGGGCCTTCGAGTTCGAGAACGACACCTACCCCGACATCGACGACACCGCCGAGGTGGTCCTCGCGCTGCGCCGGGTCGCCCACCCCGACCCGGCCAAGGTCGAGGCCGCGGCGGAGCGCGGCGTGCTGTGGAACCTCGGGATGCAGTCCAAGAACGGCGCCTGGGGCGCCTTCGACGTCGACAACACCAGCACGCTGCCCAACAAGCTGCCGTTCTGCGACTTCGGCGAGGTGGTCGACCCGCCCTCGGCCGACGTCACCGCCCACGTGGTGGAGATGCTCGCCGAGACCGGCCGGGCCCGCGACCCCCGCACCCGGCGCGGCGTCGAGTGGCTGCTGCGCAACCAGGAGGCGGACGGCTCCTGGTTCGGCCGCTGGGGCACCAACTACATCTACGGCACCGGCTCGGTGCTGCCCGCGCTGGCCTCGGCCGGCGTCCCGGACGAGCACCCCGCCGTCCGCCGGGCCGTCCGCTGGCTGGAGGACCGGCAGAACACCGACGGCGGCTGGGGCGAGGACATGCGCTCCTACGAGGACCCGGCCCGCTGGGCCGGGCGCGGCGACTCCACCGCCTCGCAGACCGCGTGGGCGCTGATGGCGCTGCTCGCGGCCGGCGAGGGGCCGGACGGCCGGGCCAACCCGGCGGTGGAGCGCGGCGTGGACTGGCTCGTGCGCACCCAGCTGCCCGAGGGCACCTGGGACGAACCGCAGTTCACCGGCACCGGCTTCCCCTGGGACTTCTCCATCAACTACCACCTCTACCGGCTGGTCTTCCCGGTCACCGCACTCGGCCGCTACCTGCACGGCAACCCGGTGATCGGCCGGGGCGACGGCGGGGCCCCGGCGATCGGGGCGACGCGGTGACCACCGCACCCCTGCTGGTCCTCTGCGCGCTGGGCCCCGAGGTCTGGGCCCTGCGTGGCGGGGACTGGCGCGGAGCGGCGGGCGGGCCACCGGTGCTGGTGCGCACCGGCATGGGCCGGCGCCGCGCCGCGCTCGCCGTGCGCGGGCTGCTCGACTCCGCCCCGGGCGGGTACGGCGCGCTCGTGGTGGCCGGCTTCGGCGCCGCGGTCGGCCCCGGCGTGCTGCCGGGGGACGTCGTGGTCGCCGACGGCGTGCGCGACGCGGAGGGGCACCTGTACCCGGTCGACTCCGGTCCGGAGCTCGCCCGGGCCCTCAAGGAGCAGGGCCTGGCCGTGCACACCGGGGTGCACCACACCGCCGACCACGTGGTCCGCGGCCTGGAACGCCGGGCCCTGCACCTGCAGGGCGCGCTCGCCGTCGACATGGAGGCGGCCGCGGTGCTCGCCGCGCTGCGTGAGCGGCGGCCGGCCCTGCCCGCCGCCGTCCTGCGGGTCGTGGTGGACACCCCCGAGCGCGAGCTGCTGCGGCCCGGCACCCTCCCGGCCGGGGCGCGCGCCTGGCGGACCCTGCGGGCGACCGTCCCCGCCCTCGTCGACTGGTACCGGCAGGAGGCCCGGCCGGCCCCCGCCGAACCGAACCACCCCACATCCTCGACGCTCCCCCAGGAGGCGAGCTAGCCATGGCCATGCCGTTGCGCCAGACCGTGCGGGTCGGCACCTACCTCATGCAGCAGAGGCTGCTCAAACGGCGGGAGAAGTTCCCGCTGATCGTCGAGCTGGAGCCGCTGTTCGCCTGCAACCTCGCCTGCGAGGGCTGCGGCAAGATCCAGCACCCGGCGGGCGTCCTGAAGCAGCGGATGCCGGTCGCCCAGGCCGTCGGCGCGGTCCTCGAGTCGGGCGCGCCGATGGTCTCGATCGCCGGCGGCGAGCCGCTGATGCACCCGCAGATCGACGAGATCGTCCGACAGCTGGTGGAGCGCCGCAAGTACGTCTTCCTCTGCACCAACGCGCTGCTGCTGCGCAAGAAGATCGACAAGTTCCGGCCCTCGCCGTACTTCACCTGGGCCGTGCACATCGACGGCCTGCGCGAGCGGCACGACGAGTCGGTCGCCAAGGAGGGCACCTTCGACGAGGCGGTGGCGGCCATCAAGGAGGCCAAGCGGCGCGGCTTCCGGGTCACCACCAACAGCACCTTCTTCAACACCGACACCCCGCAGACCATCATCGAGGTGCTGGACTTCCTCAACGACGAGCTCAAGGTCGACGAGATGATGATCTCCCCGGCCTACGCCTACGAGAAGGCCCCCGACCAGGAGCACTTCCTCGGCGTCGACCAGACCAGGGACCTCTTCCGCAAGGCCTTCGCCGGCGGCAACCGGCGCCGCTGGCGGCTCAACCACAGCCCGCTCTTCCTCGACTTCCTGGAGGGCAAGGCCGACTTCGAGTGCACTCCCTGGGGCATCCCCAACTACTCGTTGTTCGGCTGGCAGCGGCCCTGCTACCTGATGGCCGACGGCTACGTGCCCACCTACCGCGAACTCGTCGAGAAGACCGACTGGACCAAGTACGGCCGCGGCAAGGACCCGCGCTGCGCCAACTGCATGGCGCACTGCGGCTACGAGCCGACCGCCGTCCTCGCCACCATGGGCTCGCTCAAGGAGTCGCTGCGCGCCATCACCGAGACCGTCGGCGCCGACCGAGGCCGCTGAACGGGCGGTCCGCGCACCCCGCGGACCGCCACCCGGCCCGGGCCCGCCGCCCGGGCCGGCCCCGCCCCCGCCGGGCGGCGGCACCACCGCACCACTCCGAGTCGTGAGGTGTACCCATGTCACTGCTCTCCAGCGTCACGTCCCCGGCCGAGCTGCGGAAGCTTCCGGCGGCCGAACTCCCGCTGCTCGCCGACGAGATCCGCGCCTTCCTGATCGACGCCGTCACCCGCACCGGCGGACACCTCGGACCCAACCTCGGCGTGGTGGAGCTGACCATCGCCCTGCACCGGGTCTTCGACTCCCCCTACGACCGGATCGTCTTCGACACCGGCCACCAGAGCTACGTCCACAAGCTGCTCACCGGCCGCCAGGACTTCTCCCGGCTGCGGATGAAGGGCGGCCTGTCCGGTTACCCCTCGCGCCGCGAGTCCGAACACGACCTGGTCGAGAACTCGCACGCCTCCACCGCCCTGTCCTACGCCGACGGCCTCGCCAAGGCCGCCCGACTGCTCGGCCAGCACGACCGGCACACCGTCGCGGTGATCGGCGACGGCGCGCTCACCGGCGGGCTCGCCTGGGAGGCGCTCAACAACATCGCCGAGGCCAGGGACCGGCCGATGGTCATCGTCGTCAACGACAACGAACGCTCCTACGCCCGCACCATCGGCGGCCTCGCCAACCACCTGGCCACCCTGCGCACCACCCAGGGCTACGAGCGCTTCCTCGCCCTCGGCAAGGGGGCGCTGCAGCGCACCCCGCTGGTCGGGCAGCCGATCTTCGACGCCCTGCACGGCGCCAAGAAGGGCTTCAAGGACGCCTTCGCCCCGCAGGGCATGTTCGAGGACCTCGGGCTGAAGTACCTCGGCCCGATCGACGGCCACGACGTCGGCGCCGTCGAACAGGCGCTGCGCCAGGCGCGCGGCTTCGGCGGGCCCGTCATCGTGCACTGCCTGACCGTCAAGGGGCGCGGCTACCGGCCCGCCGAACAGGACGAGGCCGACCGCTTCCACGCCGTCAACCCGATCGACCCCTACACCTGCCTGCCGATCAACCCCAGCAGCGGCGTCTCCTGGACCTCGGTCTTCGGCGACGAGCTGGTCGCGCTCGGCGCCGAGCGGCCGGACCTCGTCGCGATCACCGCCGCGATGCTCCAGCCGGTCGGCCTCGCCCGCTTCGCCAAGGCCCACCCGGAGCGTACCTTCGACGTCGGCATCGCCGAGCAGCACGCCGTCACCAGCGCCGCCGGCCTGGCCACCGGCGGCCTGCACCCGGTGGTCGCGGTCTACGCGACCTTCCTCAACCGGGCCTTCGACCAGGTCCTGATGGACGTCGCCCTGCACCGGCTCGGCGTGACCTTCGTCCTGGACCGGGCCGGGGTCACCGGCAGCGACGGCGCCTCCCACAACGGCATGTGGGACATGTCCGTCCTGCAGGTCGTCCCCGGACTGCGGCTGGCCGCCCCGCGCGACGCCGACCAGCTGCGCGCCCAGCTGCGCGAGGCCGTCGACGTGGCCGACGCCCCCACGGTCATCCGCTTCCCCAAGGGGAACATCGGCCCCGGCGTCCCCGTGGTCGAGCGGATCGGCGGCGTCGACGTCCTGCTGCGCACCGGGCCGGCACCGGAGATCCTGCTCGTCGCCGTCGGCACCACGGCCGCCGCCTGCCTGGACGCCGCCCGGCTGCTGCTCGCCGAGGGGTTCACCGCGACCGTGGTCGACCCGCGCTGGGTCAAGCCGGTCGACCCGGCACTGGCGCGGCTCGCCGCCGCCCATCGGCTGGTCGTCACCGTCGAGGACAACGGACGCACCGGCGGCGTCGGGGCCGCCACCGCCCAGGCGCTGCGCGACGCCGACGTGGACGTGCCGGTGCGGGTGCTCGGCCTGCCGCAGGAGTTCCTCGGCCACGCCGCCCGCGGGGAGATCCTGGAGGAGGCCGGCCTGACCGGCACCGGGGTCGCCGCCCAGACCGCCGTCTTCGCGAAGACCCTGCTGCCGAACCGAGGAGCGAACCAGCGCCATGCCGGCTGAACCCGACCGCCCCGCCTTCGACCTCGCCGCCCTGATCGCCGAACGCGGCGCCGAGCGCTACGAGCTGCACGGCCGCTACCTCAACCCGCAGCTGCCGCGGATGCTGCACACCATCGGCTTCGACAAGTACTACGAGCGCGCCGAGGGCCCGTACTTCTACGACGCCGAGGGCAACGAGTACCTCGACATGCTGGCCGGCTTCGGCATCTTCGCGCTCGGCCGCCACCACCCGGTGGTGCGCTCGGCGGTGCAGCAGGTGATGGACCTCGACCTGCCCGACCTGGTCCGGTTCGACTGCTCGCCGCTGCCCGGACTGCTCGCCGAGCGGCTCCTCTCGCACGCGCCCGGACTGGACCGGGTGTTCTTCGGGAACAGCGGCACCGAGGCGGTGGAGACCGCGCTCAAGTTCGCCCGGTACGCCACCGGCCGGCGCCGGATCCTCTACGCCGACCACGCCTTCCACGGTCTGACCGCCGGTTCGCTCTCGGTCAACGGCGAGAGCGGGTTCCGCAAGGGCTTCGACCCGCTGCTGCCGGACACCGCCATCCCGCTCGGCGACCTCGGCGCACTGGCCAAGGAGCTGAAGCGCGGGGACGTCGCGGCGCTGATCGTCGAACCGATCCAGGGCAAGGGCGTCCAGGCTCCGCCGCCCGGCTGGCTGGGCGCCGCGCAGGCCCTGCTGCACGAGCACAAGGCGCTGCTGATCTGCGACGAGGTGCAGACCGGCATCGGCCGCACCGGCGCGTTCTTCGCCTACCAGCACGAGGAGGGCGTGCTGCCCGACCTGGTCTGCGCGGCCAAGGCGCTGTCCGGCGGGTACGTGCCGGTGGGCGCGACGCTCGGCAAGGGCTGGATCTTCGAGAAGGTGTACTCCTCGATGGACCGGGTGCTGGTGCACTCGGCCAGCTTCGGCGCCAACGCCCAGGCGATGGCGGCCGGACTGGCGACCCTGGAGGTGATGCGCGAGGAGAAGGTGGTGGAGAACGCCCGCCAGGTCGGCGACCGCTTCCGGGAGCGGCTGGCCGAGCTGGTCGACCGGTACGAGCTGCTCGCCGAGGTCCGCGGCCGCGGGCTGATGATCGGCATCGAGTTCGGCCGGCCCAGGTCGCTCAAGCTGCGCACCGGGTGGACCGCCCTGCAGGCCGCGCGCAAGGGGTTGTTCGCCCAGATGGTGGTCGTCCCGCTGCTCCAGCGCCACCGGATCCTCACCCAGGTGTCCGGCGACCACCTGGAGGTGATCAAGCTGATCCCGCCGCTGATCATCACCGACCGGGACGTGGACCGGTTCGTGGCCGCGTTCACCGACGTCATGGACGACGCGCACCGGGGGACCGGTCTGATGTGGGACTTCGGGCGGACCCTGGTCAAGCAGGCGGTCGGCAACCGCTGAGCAGGACGCCTGGACCGGCGGGCGAGGTACGCGGAACGGGACACCGGGATCGGCGGGCGAGGTGCGCGGAGTGGGAAGTCGGGCGGGCCGACTTCCCACTCCGTGGGAGACACCGCGTCAGAGCTCGGTCCGGCGTCGCCGGATGACCACCACGAGATCGACGGCGGCGAACAGGGTGAGCAGCCCGCAGGCGATGGCGAAGCCGGTGAGCGTCCCCCGGCTGGGGGCGCCGTAGGCGGGGGAGGCCGCCGCCCAGACCGCGAAGCCCACCGTGGCCAGCGCGAACAGCGGAGTGAAGGTGAGCGAGAGCAGGTAGCGGAGCTTGAGGTCGCTGCGGGCGGTGGACGGTTCGGTGCCGCTGCGCCAGCGCCGCCGGGGCGTGGTGATGGTGGTGCGCATGCCCTTTCACCTCCGGACCGCGTGGGTGCGGGCTACGATTCCAGCGTACGTCCGAGGGGGGAACGGGGAGGCGTGATGACGGGGTCGGACACGGCGGGCACGGACGCCGAGGGCTACGCGGGCCTGCGGATCGAGCGGGCCAGGGAACTGGCCCGGCGGCACGGCTGGGCGTCGGTCCGGGTGCTCGAACCCGGGGCGATGACGACCATGGACCACCGCGAGGGGCGGCTCAACCTCGCGGTGCGCGACGGTCTGGTCGAGCGCAGCTGGGAAGGCTGACCGCCGGGTGGGGCCGGCCGCCCCGGCGCCGGGCGAGCCGTCGTTCGGCGGCGGTCACCAGGGGTTCCGCCAGGGGCAGCGAGAGCAGCACCAGTAGTCCGGCGGCCCAGCCGGCCAGGACGTCGGTGACCCAGTGGGTGCCGAGGTAGACCGTGGTCAGGCCGATCGAGCAGGCGGTGGCCGCGGCGAGCACGGCGCCGGTGCGCCGCCAGCGGACCGCGAGGTAGGCGAGCACGCCCCAGGTGACGACGGCGTTCGCGGTGTGACCGGACGGGAAGATGGTGCCGCCGGAGAACAGCTCGGGCGAGCCGACGTACTGGGCGTAGTGCGGGCCCAGCCGGCCGGTGACGATCTTGACCGCGCCGACCGTGACGTTCAGCAGGAGCAGGGCGACGGCCATCACCAGCAGCGGGCGCAGCCGCCCCAGCCGGTGGGCGCGCCAGGCGAGCCAGGCGAAGGCGGCGACGGCGGAGGGGCCGCGCTGGCCGGCGACCACCCAGGTGTCGAGCAGCGGTTCCAGGCTGGGCCAGTGCGCGTAGGGGCGGAACAGGCGCACGTCCCAGTCGAGGTCGACCAGGGCGGTGTTGAGCAGGACACCGGCCAGGACCAGCAGGTAGGCGCCGCAGGTGGCGGCCAGGAGGGCGGCCTGCCGGCGGCCCATCGGCGGCCAGCCGGGCTCGTCGCGGTTCGTCCGGCGGCGCAGGTCCGGGTGGGCGGTGAGCTGCTCCGGCCCCTGGTCCGGACGGGGCGCGGGGGTACTCGGGGCTTGCACGGGGGTGACCTTACCCAGCCGGCCGAGCCCATTCCGGGGGTTATTGTCATTTACCCGAGAAATCGACAATCAGAGGTCCGTGATCGCACCCGGGGAGTGATTTCAATGATTCTCATATCGAATGTCCGTGTGGTGTTCGAATGATTCAGCAAAAGCCCCGGTAAAGAAAAGCGGAGCGGGAGGCCGGTCGGTCCGGCTTCCCACTCCGTGGTAACCCTGTGTAGGTTCAGTGCTCAGTCGAGGGGGCCGCCGGCGACGTAGACGACCTGGCCGGAGACGAAGCCGGCGCCCTCGCTCGCCAGGAACGAGATGGTGTGGGCCACGTCCTCAGGCAGACCGACCCGCTGGACCGGGATCTGCGAGGCCGCGGCCCGCTTGAAGTCCTCGAAGTCCATGCCGACCCGGGCCGCGGTGGCCGCGGTCATGTCAGTGGCGATGAAGCCGGGGGCGACGGCGTTGGCGGTGATGCCGAACTTCCCGAGCTCGATGGCCAAAGTCTTGGTGAAGCCCTGCAGCCCCGCCTTGGCGGCCGAGTAGTTCGCCTGGCCGCGGTTGCCCTGTGCGGAAGAGGAGGACAGGTTGACGATCCGGCCGAAACCGGCGTCCACCATGTGCTTCTGCACCGCGCGGGTCATCAGGAAGGCGCCGCGGAGGTGGACGTTCATGACCGTGTCCCAGTCGGACTCGGACATCTTGAAGAGCAGGTTGTCGCGGAGTACGCCCGCGTTGTTGACCAGGACGACCGGGGCGCCGAGCTCGGCGACCACGCGGTCGACGGCGGCCTGCACCTGCGCGGCGTCCGAGACGTCGGCGCCGACGGCCAGGGCCCGGCCGCCGGCCGCGGTGATCCGGTCGACGGTGTCCTTGCCGGCGGCCTCGTCCAGGTCGAGGACGGCCACGGCGTAGCCGTCGGCGGCCAGGCGCTCGGCGGTGGCGGCGCCCAGGCCGCGCGCGGCGCCGGTGACGACGGCGACCCGGGTGGCGGTGCTCTGCTCGGTCATGCTCGCTCTCGTCTCTCTCGGGAAGGCCTCCGCGGGGAGCGCCCCGGGAGGGTGGCCACACCCTACCGGTGAGTAGGGAGGGCGGCCAGGGCCGGAGAGCCGCAGGTGACGGTCGGTAAGGACCGACCGGTCGGCTTTCTACTGAGAACGGGTTACCGAGAGGGCGTGGCGGGCGCGTAAATATGCCAATGTTGCCGAACCTGCGTCTACTATCCGCCCCTGCCTGCCAGCAAGGGCCCGCCGTTTGTATAGTGTCCGCCAGCAGCCACCGGCTGCACGGCTGGAGCGCCCTCCCTCATAGCTGGACGCCCACTCGCCGTTACTGCCCCACCCGGGTGTCCCACACACACCGGGTGTGACATCGGGACGGATACATGGTGCTGGGGGAGATCCCGACGACCCGCGTGTCCGCGCGACTGCAGCAGTCGCCCGGGCACCTGATTCGCGTTGCACAGCAGGTTCACACCCGGCTGTGGTCGGAGCATGTCGGAGCCGATCTCACGGCTCCGCAGTTCGCGGTCCTGCTGGTCCTGGCCCTCGAGCCGGGCGCCGACCAGCGCACGGTCGGCGAGCGGGCCTCGTTGGACAAGGCCACGATGGCCGAGATGGTCGCGCGGCTGGTCCGCCGCGGCCTGGTGCTGAGGAGGCGAGACCCGGCCGACGGCCGGCGCAAGCTGCTGGCCCTCTCGCAGGGCGGCGCCCAGGCGGTGCGCGAGGCCACCGGTGGTGTGGTCCGCGTGCAGCGCACCCTGTTCGAGCCGCTGACGGCGGAGGAGCAGGTCGAGATCGTGCGGGTGATGGCCAAGATAGCCAGGCTGGAGCCCGCCGCGGTCGCCGTCTTCTCGGACGCGCGGCCGATACTGGACGCCCAGCGGGCGATCGGCTACCTGATCAGGGTGAGCCAGCAGGTGCACACCAAGCTCTGGTCGGAGCACGTCGGAGCGGAGCTGACGGCGCCGCAGTACGCGGTGCTGGACGCGCTGGAGCTGGAGCCGGGCGCCGACCAGCGCACGGTCGGCGAGCTGGCCTCGCTCGACAAGGCCACGATGGCCGAGATGGTGAGCCGACTGGTGCGCCGCGGCCTGGTGCAGCGTCGGCGCGACCCCTCGGACGGCCGCCGCAACCTGCTGTCGCTCTCGCCGGCCGGTCAGGACCTGCTGCACCGTTCGGCGGCCGGCGTCGGCGAGGTGCAGCGACTGCTGCTGGCCCCGCTGGACGAGGGCGAGCACGCGCCGGCCCTGGCGCTCATCGCCAAGGCGGCCAGGCTCTAGCCGTCCTTCTTCGAGCTCCAGCCAAAACGATTCGCCAACGTACTGAGCGGCTCACGTACCGCGGAACGCGGTCGCCGAAGAGCGCGGTCGCCGGAGAACGGTGACCGGGCAGGACGGTGACCGGGGAACGCGGTGACCGCGGAGCACGGGGAAACGAGGGACCCGGATCGCCGGGTGCCGAGTGACCCGCGACCGCACGGCCGATCGCAGGACCACCTGCACGACCGATCGCACGACGGACCGCACGACCGGCCTGCCGAGGGGACCCAGGCGGCCGGATCCGGCGGACCGTGACACGACGAGGACCGCCCGCCCCTGCCGGGGAGGGCGGTCTTTCGACGTGGCGGGCCCGTCGTAGTGGTCGGACGGCGGGTGCCGTCAGTTCCAGTCGAACTCCTGCGGGTCCGGACCGATCCGCTTGCCGGTGGCGACGGCGGCGATCGCGGCGAGGTCGGCGGCGTCCAGCTCGAAGCCGGCCACGTCCAGGTTCTCCCGGATCCGGGAGGGGGTGACCGACTTCGGGATCGCGATCACGCCGCTCTGCAGGTGCCAGCGGAGCACCACCTGGGCGACCGTGCGGCCGTGCTTCCCGGCGATCTCCACCAGCGCCGGCTCGGCGAGCAGCTCCTTGCCCTGGCCCAGCGGGCTCCAGGCCTCGGTGGCGATGCCGTGCTTCGCGTGGAACTCCCGCAGCTCGGTCTGCGGGAAGTACGGGTGCAGCTCGACCTGGTTGAGCACCGGCACGACCGGGCTCTCGTCCAGCAGGCGGGTGAGCTGCTCGGTGCCGAAGTTGGAGACGCCGACCGACCGGACCCGGCCGTCCGCCTTCAGCTGCTCGAGGGCCTTCCAGACGTTGGCGTAGCTGCCGTGCATCGGCCGCGGCCAGTGGATCAGGTAGAGGTCGAGGTAGTCGAGGCCGAGCTTGGCCAGCGAGGCGTCGAACTCGCGCAGGACGGCGTCGCGGCCCTGCTCGCCGGACCAGTCCCGGGTGCCCGAGTTCCAGAGCTTGGTGGTGATGTAGAGGTCCTCGCGGGCGACGCCGCCGGCCAGCGCCTCGGCGATCGCCTTGCCGGTGCCGTCCTCGTTCTCGTAGATGGCGGCGGTGTCGATGGAGCGGTAGCCCGCCTCGATCGCACTGCGGACGGCGGCGGTGGCCTCGCCGTCCGGGACCTGCCACACGCCGAAGCCGAGCTGCGGGATCTGGGCGCCGTCGTTCAGGGTGACGCTGGGGATGTTGCTCACGGGAAGGGGTGCCCTCCTGGTCGTCCGTGTGTTTCCAGAAGGGGGCAACTGGCGTTCGGACGGGATTGTTCCCGCCAATCGGGCGAATCCTGCGCCGGCCCGCGGCCGCCGGGGCCCGGAACCGGGGGCCGACGGGCGGAAAACCTGTTGCGCGGATCACATCGCGGTTGGCACGCTCGCTGACATGGCCTCCTGAGATCCGGGCCCTTCGTGCCCCCACCCCGTCCGTCCGCTCCGCCGGTTCGACCGGTCGGTACGCGTGACCCGTGCTCCCCGCCCGCGGTGCCCGCTCCGGGCGCGGTGACGTCGCCGTCCCCGGCGCCTCCCGGCGGGCCGGTCCGGCTCCCGGTGCTGTGCGTCCCGCGCCCGGTCCGTCGGCCGCGCCCGTCCGCCCGTATCCGTCCGCACCCGCCCTCGCAGGGCGCATCGCCCTGCCCGCGCGCCCTCCCGCACCTCGCTCGCACCCTCCCGCATCGGAGCGTCATGCTGCTCACCCCCCTGCCGCTGGCCGACCCCGGCAGTCCCGACCTCTCCTCACCCCTGGCCTTCCTGCGCTGGCTCCAGCGCGGCCAGCGGCGCGGGCAGGTGCTCTCCACCTGCTGGGCGCTGCTGGAGATGGGCGGCCAGGCCGCGCTGCCGGTGCCGCTCGGGTGGGGCGTGCAGGCCGCCGTCGACGCCGACGCCGCCGGGATCTGGCGGGCCGGCGCGCTCGCCGTGCTGCTCTCCGTCGTCTCCGTGCTCGGCACCGTGCTGCTGCACCGCCAGGCGGTCTGGAACTGGATCCACGCCGCCTGCCAGGTGCGGCAGCTGGTGGCCCGGCAGGCCTCGCACCTCGGGGCCGGGCTGTCCCGCCGGATCGCCACCGGCGAGGTCGTCGCGGTCGGCAGCGGGGACGTCGAGCGGATCGGCTGGTACGTCGAGCTCGTCGCCCGGGTGCGGGCCGCGGTGATCGTCTGGCTGGCCGTCAGCACGGCCGTGCTGGTCGCCGAACCGGTGCTCGGCCTCGGGGTGCTGCTCGGGGTCCCGGTGCTCGCGGCCGCCGTCTGGCCGCTGATCGGCCCCTTCGAGCGGCGGTACGAGCAGCAGCGCACGCTGGGCGGCAAGGCCACCGAGCTGGCCGCCGACACGGTGGCGGGGCTGCGGGTGCTGCGCGGCATCGGCGGCGAGGAACTGTTCCTCGAACGGTACCGGGCGGCCTCCCAGAAGGTCCGGGCCGCGGCCGTCCGCTCGGCCCGGCTGTGGTCGTTGATGCAGGCGCAGCAGGTGCTGCTCCCCGGCCTGTTCGTGGTCGGGGTCACCTGGTACGGCGCCCGGCAGGCGGCCGCCGGCGAACTCGCCGTCGGCACCCTGATCGCGGTGTACGGGGCCACCGCCTTCCTGGCCGCGCCGCTGCGCATCCTGGGCGAGGCCGCGCACGCCTGGAGCGTCGCCCGGGTCTCCGCCGGGAGGGCCGTCCGGGTGCTCTCGCTCAGCCGCACCACCGGCACGGCCGAGGCGGCGTTGGACCGGCCCGGGGACTGCGACCTGTTCGACCCGGAGACCGGTCTGAGCGCGCGGGCCGGTGAGCTGACCGCCGTCGTCTGCGGGGACCCGGACTTCGCCGGGGCGCTCGCAGAACGGCTCGGCGGGCACGTCCCGGTGGCCGAGGGCGAGCCGCAGCCGCCCTCCGTCCGGCTCGGCGGGACGGACCTGGACGCGGTGCCGCTGGCCGAGGCCAGGGCCGCGGTGCTGGTCCACGACAAGGAGCCGGTGCTGCTCTCCGGCACACTGGCCGGGCTGTTCGACATCCCGTCGTCCGGCCGGGTCCCGGTGGCCGAGGCGCTCGCGGCCACCCGCTCGGACGACGTGCTGGACGCCCTGGTGGACGGCTCGCCGGACTGCGCGGGGGACCCGCTGCGGGCCCGGATCACCGAGCGCGGGCGCTCGCTGTCGGGAGGCCAGCGCCAGCGGCTGGCGCTGGCCCGCGCCCTGCTGGCCGACCCGCCGGTCCTCGTCCTGGACGAGCCCACCAGCGCGGTGGACGCCCACACCGAGTCCAGGATCGCCAGCGGACTGCGGGAGACCCGGGCGGGCCGCACCACCGTGGTGTTCGCGACCAGCCCGCTGCTGCTCGACCAGGCGGACCGGGTGGTGCTGGTCCTGGACGGCCGGGCCGTCGCGGCCGGGCGGCACCGCGAACTGATGCGCACCGAGCCGGCCTACCGCGCCGTGGTCACCCGCGACGAGGAACCGGTGCGGGCCCCGGCCGGGGCCGCCGGGGCGGGGCGGGCCGCGGAGGCCGTGCGGGCGGCGGAGGGCACCCGGGGCGGGGAGGGCGGCCGGGCCGCGACGGGCGGCCGGGTCGCGACGGCGGAGCTGGAGGAGCCGGTATGAGCCGCCCGGGCGCCGGGCCGTCCGGCTCTTCGGGGCGGCCCGCCCGTGCCCGCCGTCCTGCCTGCCCTGCCCGTTCCGCCCGTTCCGCCGGCGGGGACCGTGGTCACCGGGCCGACCGTGTCGAGCCGTCCGTTCGATCGGACCAACCGTTGAGGAGCACGTCATGAAGCCCCCCGTCCAGCAGGAGCAGGGGCCGGCCACCACGCTGCCGGTCGGCTCCCCGGCCGCCGTCCGCGAGTACCTGCGGCTGCTCGCCCGGCGCCACCGCCGCGGCTTCTCCGCGGTGGTCGGCCTGCACTCGGTGGCCACCCTGGCCGGGCTGGTCGGGCCCTGGGTGCTCGGCGCCCTGGTCGAGTCGCTGGCCACCGACACCGCCGGGGCCGCCGTCGCCACCGCGGTCGCCTGGTACCTGCTGGCGCTGGTGGTGCAGTCCGCCTTCACCGGCTGGTCCCGGCTGCGCGGCGCGGTCCTCGGCGAGCGGGTGCTGGCCGACCTGCGCGAGGACTTCCTGGTCCGTTCCGTCGCGCTGCCCACCGGCGTGCTGGAGCGGGCCGGCACGGGTGACCTGGTCTCCCGCGGCACCACCGACGTCGACCGGCTGGACAAGTCGGTGCGCGAGGCCGTGCCCGAGCTCGCCGTCGCCGTCGTCTCGCTGCTCCTGGTGCTCGGGGCCCTGCTGGTCACCTCCCCGCTGCTGGCCCTCACCTCCCTGGTCGGGCTGCCGCTGCTGCTGGCCAGCTCCCGCTGGTACTTCCGGCGCGCACCGCAGTCCTACCGCAACGAGTCGGCCGGGTACGCCGCGGTGAACACCGTGCTGGCCGAGACGGTGGACGCCGGGCGGACGGTGGAGGCGCTGCGCCTGGGGGAGCAGCGGATCGCCCTGACGGACCGCAAGCTGCGCGAGTGGCTGGCCTGGGAGCGCTACACGCTGTGGCTGCGGACGCTCTGGTTCCCGACCATCGACGCGGTGTACGCCTCGGCGGTGCTGGCGACCCTGGTGCTCGGCGGCCTGTTCACCCTCCAGGGCTGGATCACCGTCGGCCAGTTGACCACCGGGGTGCTCTACGCGCAGATGCTGACCGGCCCGGTCGACCTGATCCTGCGCTGGTACGACGAGCTGCAGATCGGGCAGGCCTCGCTGGCCCGGCTGGTCGGCGTCCGCGAAGTGCAGCCGCACGAGGGCGACGAGTCGGCCCGTCCGGACGGGCGCCGGGTGGAGGCCCGGGACGTCCGCTTCGGTTACCGCGAGGGCGCCGACGTCCTGCACGGCATCAGCCTGGACGTGGCCCCCGGCAGCCGGGTCGCGCTGGTCGGGCCGTCCGGCGCCGGCAAGTCCACCCTCGGGCGGCTGCTGGCCGGGATCTACGCCCCCGGGCGCGGCAGTGTGACGCTGGGCGGGGCCGCGCTGTCGCGGATGCCCGCCGAGCGGGTCCGGGCGGAGGTCGCCCTGGTGAACCAGGAGCACCACGTCTTCGTCGGCACCCTGCGGGACAACCTGCAGTTGGCCGCGCCGCGGGCGAGGGACACCGAGCTGCGGGCCGCGCTGGACGCGGTGGACGCCGGCGCCTGGGTGGACGCGCTGCCCGAGGGCCTGGACACCGAGGTCGGCTCCGGAGGCACCGCGCTGACCCCGCCGCAGGCGCAGCAGCTGGCCCTGGCCCGGCTGGTGCTGGCCGATCCGCACACCCTGGTGCTGGACGAGGCCACCTCGCTGCTGGACCCGCGGGCCGCCCGGCACCTGGAGCGCTCGCTCGCCCGGGTGCTGGAGGGCCGCACGGTGATCGCCATCGCGCACCGGCTGCACACCGCGCACGACGCGGACGTGATCGCGGTGGTCGAGGGCGGCCGGATCAGCGAGTACGGCAGCCATCCGGAGCTGGTGGCGGCCGGCGGCCCGTACGCGGCGCTGTGGCGCTCCTGGCGGGACGAACGGTAGCGGCGGCGCGGTAAACCCGTACGGGGCGGGATTGCCCCGTACGGGTTACTCGCCGACCCGCAAGGGCGCGTAACCGGGCAAATCGGCACCGGCGCCCGCAGACTGCTCCGGTGACCAAGATTTCGGACGGATCGTCCTCCAAGCGCAGCGAGATCGGTGGGGTCCCCACCCGCTACATCGGGATCGGCGTCATCGTCGTCCTCGCGGTGTGGTTCCTGTTCGCCAACCTCGACCGGGTGCAGATCCAGTTCTGGGTCTTCACCGTCACCGCACCGCTGTGGATCGCGCTCCTGGCCACCCTGGTCGCCGGTGCGGCGCTGGGCTGGCTGCTGAAGGGGCGTCGCGACCGGTGATCACCGGACCCGGTCCGGACCCGGCGGGACCCGCGGGCTTCGCACCGCTGATCGAGGTGCGCGGCGTCAACAAGCACTTCGGGGACCTGCACGTGCTGCAGGACATCGAGCTGACCGTCGGCCGCGGCGAGGTCGTGGTGGTCATCGGGCCGTCCGGCTCCGGCAAGTCCACGCTCTGCCGGGCGATCAACCGCCTGGAGCCGATCGAGGCGGGCACCATCCTGATCGACGGCGAGCCGCTGCCCGAGGAGGGCAAGGGCCTCGCCCGGCTGCGGGCCGAGGTCGGCATGGTGTTCCAGTCCTTCAACCTGTTCGCGCACAAGACGGTGCTGCAGAACGTCTCGCTCGCCCAGGTCAAGGTGCGCGGGCGGTCCAGGACGGAGGCGGACACGAGGTCCCGCGCGCTGTTGGAGCGGGTCGGACTGGAGGCGCAGGCCGCCAAGTACCCGGCCCAGCTGTCCGGCGGCCAGCAGCAGCGGGTGGCGATCGCCCGGGCCCTGGCGATGGACCCGAAGGCGCTGCTCTTCGACGAGCCGACCTCCGCGCTCGACCCCGAGATGATCAACGAGGTGCTGGACGTCATGCGCCAGCTCGCCCACGAGGGCATGACGATGGTCGTGGTCACCCACGAGATGGGCTTCGCCCGGGCCTCCGCCAACCGGGTGGTCTTCATGGCCGACGGGCGGATCGTCGAGGACCGCACCCCGGAGGACTTCTTCGGCGCTCCGGAGAGCGAGCGCGCCCGGGACTTCCTGTCCAAGATCCTCAAGCACTGAGGCGGCGCCGTGACGAGGAAGACCAGGCTCGCCGCCGCCCTCCTGACCGCCCTCCTGACCGCCGCCGCGGCCGGCTGCGGCAAGCCCGGGACCCCGCCGCCCAAGGGCCCGCAGGCCAGTGCGCTGCCCGGCTACCCCGTGCAGGACGCCGCCGCCGTCACCGGTTCGCCGACGCTGGACGCCGCCCGCGCCCGCGGCCACCTGGTGGTCGGCGCCAAGGAGGACCAGCCGTACCTGGGCTCGAAGAACCCGGCCACCGGCGAGTACTCCGGCTTCGACATCGAGATCGCCAAGATGGTCGGCGCCGACCTCGGCTTCGCGCCGGACCGGATCCAGTTCCGGACCATCGCCTCCGCCAACCGCGAGACCGCGCTGCAGAACGGGCAGGTCGACTACTACGTCGGCACCTACACCATCAACGACAACCGGAAGAAGCTGGTCGGCTTCGCCGGGCCCTACTACCTGGCCGGGCAGTCGCTGCTGGTGCGCCGGAACGACGACAGGATCCACGGCCCGGAGGACCTGAACGGCCGGAAGGTCTGCTCGGCGGCCGGCTCGACGCCGTACCAGCGGATCCAGTCGCAGTACCCGCAGGCGCGGCTGATCGGCTACGACACCTACTCGGCCTGCGTGGACAACCTGATCACCGGCCAGGTCGACGCCGTCACCACCGACGACACGATCCTGATGGGCTACGCCGCCAAGGTGCCGGACGAGCTCAAGGTCGTCGGCCAGCCGTTCTCCCGGGAGCCGTACGGGATCGGCACGCCGAAGGGCGACACCGCGCTGCGGTACGCGCTCGACGACGCGCTGGCCCGCCACGAGCAGAACGGCGACTGGCGGAAGGCCTACGACGCCACCCTGGGCCTGTCCGGGGTGCCGGCGCCGACCCCGCCGCCGATCGACCGGTACTGAGAGGGCCGCGCCGTGAAAACGCTGATCGACAACTGGTCGACCTACTGGGAGGGCTTCCTCGGCACGCTGCAGCTCTTCCTCGTGAGCGCCGCGGTGTCGCTGGTGCTGGGCGTGCTGATCGCGGGCTTCCGGGTCTCGCCGGTCAGGCCGCTGCGGGTGTTCGGGGCGGTGTGGGTGACGCTGCTGCGCAACACGCCGCTCACCCTGCTCTTCTTCATCGTGGTGCTGGGTCTGCCGCGCTTCGACATCACGCTGCCGTTCTTCACCTTCGCGGTGGCCGCGCTCGGCTGCTACACCTCGGCCTTCGTCTGCGAGGCGATGCGCGCGGGCATCAACACGGTGCCGACCGGGCAGGGGGAGGCGGCGCGCAGCCTGGGGATGGGCTTCGGGCAGACCATGGGCCTGGTGGTGCTCCCGCAGGCGTACCGGTCGGTGGTCGCCCCGATCGGCAGTGTGATGATCGCGCTCGCGAAGAACACGGCGATCGCCGGTTCGTTCAGCGTCACCGAGCTGCTCGGCACCTACCGGACCATCAACGAGCTCGGCTACGGCATCGTCTGGACCTTCGTCTGGATCGCCGTCGGCTACCTGATCATCACGCTGGCCGTCAGCCTCGTCTTCAACCTGCTGGAACGACGGGTGGCGGTGTCGCGATGACGGTCGAATCCTCCGCGCTGTACGACGTTCCCGGCCCCAGGGCGCTCGCCCGGCACCGGCTGTACGGGGGGATCGCGCTGCTGCTGATCGCGGCGCTGATCGGCTGGATCGTCTACATGCTCTTCCACACGCAGCAGTTCACGTACGAGAAGTGGACGGCCTTCCAGTACCGGGGTGTCCAGGAGCTGCTGCTGCGCGGCCTCGGCAACACCCTCAAGGCCTTCGGCTGGACGGTGCTCCTGGCACTGCCCTTCGGCGCGCTGTTCGCCGCCGGCCGGCTGTCCGACCACCGGCCGGTGCGCTGGGTCTGCACGCTGGTGGTGGAGTTCTTCCGGGCCATGCCGCTGCTGGTGATGATCTTCTTCGTCTTCGTGGCGCTCAAGGCCCCGCCGCTGTGGGCGCTGGTGACCGGGCTGGTGCTGTACAACGGCTCGGTGCTGGCCGAGGTGCTCCGGGCCGGGGTGCTCGCCGTGCCAAGGGGGCAGCGGGAGGCGGCCTTCGCGCTCGGCATGCGCAAGACCCAGGTGATGGCCTACGTGCTGGTGCCCCAGGCCAACCGGGCGATGCTGCCGGCCATCATCAGCCAGCTGGTGGTCGCGCTCAAGGACACCTCGCTGGGCTTCCTGATCACCTACGAGGAGTTCCTGCACGCCGGCAAGCTGATCGCCACCAACCTCGACTACGACCTGCCGTTCATCCCGGTGGTGATGGTGATCGCACCGGTCTACATCGGCATGTGCCTGCTGCTCTCCTGGTTCGCCCGCTGGGTCGAGCGCCGCAGCCGGCGCAGCCCGAGCGCCCGGGGCGGCGCACCGGTGGCCAAGGCCGAGGTGGCGATGGGTCTGCCGCCCTCCGTGCAGCAGTGAGGGCCCTGGTTCTCCGCGGAACCATAGGTGCGGGTGGGGATCGGCCGGGCGTCTCCAATTTCCTCTTATGATTGCGGAGGCTGGACGACGACCCGACGGAGGGCCCATGGAGCCGGTGTTCGACTCACGGCACATCAGGACGTTCCACGAGGTCGTCAGAGCGGGCTCCTACTCGGCCGCCGCGCGCGAGCTCGGCTACACCCAGCCCGCCATCACCCAGCAGATGAAGGCGCTCGAACGCACCGTCGGCGTCCCGCTGTTCACCCGGGCCGGGCGCGGCCTGCGGCTCACCGAGGCCGGTGAGGCGCTGTCCCGGCACTCCGAACTGATCCTCGGCAGCCTCTCCGCCGCCCAGCAGCAGCTCGCCGCCCTCGCCCGGCTGCGCGCCGGCCGGGTGCGGGTCTGCGCCTTCCCCAGCGCGAACGCCACCCTGATACCGGAGGCGATGGCCCGGCTGCTCGCCGAGCACCCCGGAGTCCGGGTCGAACTGCTGGAGGCCGAGCCGCCGGAGTCCGTCCAGCGCCTGCTGCGCGGGGAGTGCGACATCGCCCTGGCCTTCCGCTACCCGGGCGCCGCGACCGAGGTGCCGGACGGGGTCGACGAGATCCCGCTGATGGAGGACCTGCTCACCGTGCTGCTGCCGGTCGGGCACCCGCTCGGCCGCCGGCACGCCGTCCGGCTCTCCGACCTCGACGGCGAGCGCTGGATCGCCGGGTGCCCGCGCTGCCGGGCCAACCTGCTGCACGTCTGCGCGGAGGAGGGCTTCGCACCGGACATCGTCTTCTCGACGGACGACAACCTGGCGGTGCAGAGCCTGGTCGCCGCGGGCGTCGGCATCGCGCTGATGCCGGCGCTGGTGCTCTCCTTCATGTGCCACCGCAAGGTCACCGGGCGGGCCGTCGAGCCGCACCTGCGGCGGCAGGTGAGCGCGTACGTGCTGCGCGAGCACCGGCGGATCCCGGCCACCGGGCTGGTGCTCGACCACCTGCGGCAGGCGGCGGCGAGCCGGGTGGGGTGCTGAGGGCGACCGATTCCATAAGCTGTAGTTGGGGGAGAGCTTAAGAACCCTCGTTGGACGTGATAGGTGGGTTCGGTCGAACCTGCTGCCATGACACCCTCAGCCACGGTCGGCAGCGACCACCTCACCGAGCGGATGACCGCCCTGATCGGCGAGATCCGTGCCGTCGTCGACCGCGGCCTGCCTCCGGAGCTCACCGCCTACCTGGTCGGTGAACGCCTCGCCCCGCACCTGCACGCCGACCCCCACGGGCCCGACGCGCTGCTGACCCCGGAGCAGACCGAGGGCGACCCCGAGCGCTACCGCCAGCACGTCCTGCACGCCGAGGAGGACGGCAGCTTCTCCGTCGTCGCCCTGGTCTGGCTGCCCGGCCAGCAGACCCCGATCCACGACCACGTCTCCTGGTGCGTGGCCGGCGTCCACCGCGGCCAGGAGAGCGAGACCCGCTACCGGCTGGTCTCCGACGGCCGCACCGCCCGGCTCGTCGAGACCGAGCACGTCGCCGGCCCGGCCGGCACCGTCGCCGCCTTCGCCCCGCCCGGCGACATCCACCTGGTCCGCAACGCCTGTAGCACCACCGCCATCTCCATCCACGTGTACGGCGCGGACGTCTCGCGGCTCGGCACCAGCATCCGGCGCGTCTACCGGCTGCCCGCCGACGAGCAGCAGTGAGGCCGGCGTGGCGCTGACCATCAGGGAGCGGGCCACCCGCACCCGCTCGCTCCCCCCGCTCGGCGGCGACGCCCCCGGGCTGCTGCTCGCCGCCGCCGGAGTGGCCGCCGCGCTGGCCGTCCACGCGGCCGTGCCCGCGGTGCCCAAGCTCACCGCCGCCGTCGTGCTCGGCATGGCCGCCGCACACCTGCCCGGGCTGCGCCCGGTGGTGCGCGGGGTGGCCCGGCCCGGACTGTCCACGGCCGGGAAGCGGCTGATGCGGCTCGGCATCGTGCTGCTCGGACTCAAGCTCAGCCTCGACGACGTGCTCGGCCTCGGCTGGGCCACCGTCGCGATGGTGCTCGCGGTGGTCGCGGCCACCTTCGCCGGCACGATGTGGCTGGGCCGCCGCCTCGGACTGCCCGGCGACCAGCCGTTGCTCGTCGCCACCGGGTACTCGATCTGCGGGGCCTCGGCGATCGGCGCGGTCAGCCAGGCGGCCGGCAGCGAGGAGGAGGACGTCGCCGCCTCGGTGGCCCTGGTCACCCTGTGCGGGACGCTGGCGATCGCCGTGCTACCGCTGCTCCAGCAGCCGCTCGGGCTCGGGGAGCTGGAGTTCGGGCGGTGGGTCGGCGCGAGCGTCCACGACGTCGGGCAGGTCGTCGCGACCGCCCAGACCGGCGGGGCGGGCGCCCTGCGGGAGGCCGTCCTGGTCAAGCTGATGCGCGTGGTGCTGCTGGCGCCGCTCGTGGCCGGGGTGGCCGTCGCGGTGCGGCGCCGGTCCCGCTGGGGCTCGCCGGCGGCCGGGCGGGACGGGCAGGACGAACCGTCCGGGCGGGACGAGGCGGGCATCGGTGGACATGCCGGTAACAAAACGGCCATGGGTGCGAAGCGCCCGCCGATCGTCCCGCTGTTCGTGGCCGGCTTCCTCGCGATGATCGTCCTGCGGACCACCGGGGTGCTGCCGGAGCACGCCCTCACCCTGGCCGGGGACGCCCAGGAGCTGCTGCTGGCCGCCGCGTTGTTCGGTCTCGGCAGCGCCGTGCACCTGCCGACGATGGCCCGCACCGGCGGCCGGATCGCCCTGCTCGGGCTCGGCTCCTGGGTGGTCGTCGCCGGCGTCTCGTACGCGGGGGTGCTGATCACGACCTGACGGGTGGGGCGGCGGACTCGGCTATTGTCGGGCGGGTACTCGTCCGCCGGGACGCTCCTGCACCCGAGTCCGCTGAGGAAGACGTATGTCCACCGCACTGCCCGAACGGGACGCTCGCGAGGCCGTCAGCACCGTCGACCGGCGGGAGGGCCCGTTCGGAGAGGTGGTGCTGCGCCGCCGCGGACGGCACTTCGAGATCATCGCCAACGGGTGCTTCCTGATGGACACCGCCGACGGCCGCTCCGAGCGGCTGCTGATCCAGGCGGCGCTGGACGAACTGGACCGCACCGCCGACGGCGCCACCGCCGGGCGGCCGTCCGTCCTGATCGGCGGCCTCGGGGTCGGCTTCTCGCTGGCCCACGCGGCGGCCGAACCGCGCTGGGGGCGGATCGCCGTCGTCGAGCGCGAGAACGCCGTCATCGACTGGCACCGGAGCGGGCCCCTCGGCGCCTTCTCCGCCGGCGCGCTGCAGGACGAGCGGGTCCGGGTGCTCCACGCCGACCTGCTGGAGTACCTGGCCGCGGCCGACGGCGAGCGCTACGACGCGCTCTGCCTGGACATCGACAACGGCCCGGACTGGACCGTCACCGACTCCAACGCCGGACTGTACGGCGCGGACGGCCTCGCGGTGCTCTGGCACCGGCTGCAGCCGGGCGGGGTCCTGGCGGTGTGGAGCGCGCAGCCCTCCGCGGCGTTCGAGGAGGCGCTGCGCGCGGCCGGCTTCTCCGGCGTCGCGACCCTGGAGATCCCGGTCAGCCGGGGCGTGCCGGACGTCGTCCACCTGGCGCGGCGCGCGGGCTGACCGCGCGCCGCGCCGCGGCGGGCGCTATTTGAGGCCGTTGTCCACCGCGGCCATCAGCTCCCCGCCGGCGGTGTCGCCGTCGAAGGACCACACCATGGCGCCGGCCAGCCCCTGCGCCTTGATCCAGGCGGTCTTGCGGGCGATCTCGGTCGGGTCGTCGTAGGTGTAGAGCACGGTGCCGTTGTAGATGTAGGCGAAGCCGGCCACCGGATCCCGGTAGAGGGTGTAACCGCCGCTCGTGGCCATGTCCTTGAGCTTGTGGTAGTCCTCGAAGCCGTTCTCGTAGCTGCCCGGTGCGGGGCCGGTCGCGCTCTGGAACAGGCCGTTGGTGCTGCCGCGCGGCACGCCCGTCCAGCCGCGGCCGTAGAACGGGATACCCAGTGTCAGCTTGCTCTTCGGGGCGCCCCCGTTGACGTAGGCGTTGATGGCGATCTCGGAGCTGAAGCGGCGGTCCGGGGTGCTCGGGTCGCCGGCCGCGACCTTCAGCGCGGACTGCTGATTGGTCGTCATCTCCCAGGCGCCGTGGTAGTCGTAGCCCTGGATGGTGGCGAAGTCGAACGCGCCGAACAGGCCCGGGACGTCGATGCCGGCGGAGATCTTCGCCGGGTCGGCGGGGAGGAAGGCGCTCAGCGTGTAGTGCTTGCCGGTGGTCGCGCCCAGCGCGTCCAGCTGGCGGCGGAACTCCTGGGCCAGCAGCGTGTAGTCGGCCTTGTCCTCGGGCCGGAAGATGTTGCCGGTGTGCCCGTCGGAGTTCGGCCACTCCCAGTCGAGGTCGATGCCGTCGAAGATGCCGGCCGCGCTGCCCGGACCGCCGCGGCCGTCGATCACCGGCAGGTTGCCCTTGAGGTACATGTCGATGCAGGAGCTGACCAGCGCCTTGCGGGAGGCGTCGGAACTCGCCGCGTCCGAGAACCACTTGCTGTAGGACCAGCCGCCCAGCGAGATCTGGATCTTCAGGTTCGGGTACTTCGCCTTGAGCTGCTTGAGCTGGTTGAAGTTGCCGGCCAGCTTCTGGTCCCAGGTGTCGGTCGTCCCGGCCACCGAGTTGCCCGCGTCCCAGCCCTTGCCGAAGTCGGCCCAGGCGTCACCGGCGCCGTCGCCCGCGTTCGGGTCGGAGTCGTTGCCGGCCGCCTTGTTGGTGATGAAGCACTGCTTGGTGGTCGGGTGGATGTTGGCGAAGGCGTAGTTCAGCGTGGTGAGCCGGCCCGCCGAGCCGGAGGTGTCCAACTGCTTCACGCTGTAGCCGCGGGCGTAGATGCTCCACTGGCTGAAGTAGCCGATCTTCAGCGCGCCGCCCGGGGTGCCGCCGCCCGGCTTGGTCGCGGCGGTGACCGGGCCGGAGGCGGGTGAGACGTTGCCGGCCGCGTCGCGGGCCTTCACCGTGAAGGTGTACGAGGTGTTCGGCGCCAGGTTGCCCACCGTCGCGCTGGTGCCGGTGACGGTCACGGCGAGGGCGGTGCCGGCGTAGACGTCGTACGCCACCACGCCCACGTTGTCGGTGCTCGCCGCCCAGCTCAGCGAGATGCTGCTGGAGTCGGAGCCGGTGACGGTCGGGGTGCCGGGGGTGGTCGGCGGCTGGTTGTCCGGTGTGGTCGGCTGGGTCGTGACGCTGACCGGGCCGGCGGCCGCCGAACGGTTGCCGGCGGCGTCGAAGGCCTGCACGGTGAACTGGTAAGCGGTGTTGGCGGTCAGGCCGTTGACGGTGACGGCGGTGGTGGACCCGTCGGTGGTGGCCACCCTGGCGCCGTTCTGGAAGACGTCGTAGCCGGTGACGCCCACGTCGTCGGTGCTGGCCGCCCAGGCCAGCCCGACCGAGGTCTGCGTCACGGAGGTCGAGCGGAGGCCGCCCGGAGTGCTCGGCGGGGTCTGGTCGTTTCCGCCGCCGTCGCACGGCTTGCCGTTCAACTTGCAGTTCAGCAGGGGCTGGTAGCTGCCCGAGTAGGCGATGTTGAAGCCCAGGCCGTAGGTGCCGCCGGGCTGGATCGGGCTCGCCCAGCCGGGGTTCTTCACCGTCACGTGCGAGGCCGCGGTGGTGTACGTCGCGTTCCAGAGCGAGGCCACGGTGTTGTTCGCGGGCAGGTCGAACTCCAGCGTCCAGCCGTTCAGCGGGGCGCTGGTGCCGTTGGTGATCGTGTACGAGCCCTCGTAGCCGCTGCCCCAGTCGCTGCCCTTGGTGAGGGTGGCGGTGGCCGAGCCGGCGGCGCTCGCGGACGCCTGGGGGAGGGCGACGGCGAGCATCGGGACGAGCAGGGTTCCGGCCGCGAGCAGCGGCAGTCTGATCCGACGTCTGCGCATGGAGTGGCTCCTGTCCCGGGGCGGCCGGAGGGGCCCGGATGCCCCGATACCTGTGGGGAGGTGGCAGGTGCGTGCGGGAGCCCGGCCTGGGGGCGGCCGGGACGGAGCCTCGGGCCGTCGGGGTGCGCGGAGGGTCCTGTGCTCCCGAGGGTAGGGAGCCGGTCGCCAACTCGCAATAGGTCTGTACCAGTTGGGTGGGGTGGGTGGGTGCTAGCCTCGGACGGGCTGGTGCACTAGTGCGGTGTGCGGTGTGCGGTGTGCGGTGTGCGGTGTGCGGCGTCAGGTGTCGGATGTGCGGTGCGGCGTGGAGCCGGGCCGGGTGGTAGGGCGGAGGAGTGGTGGGCGTGGTGGAGGGCGGGACGCCGTCGGAGCGGATCGCGGCGGAACTGCGGCGGCGGATCGCCTGCGGGGAGCTGGCGCCCGGGGCGCGGGTGCCCTCGACCCGGCGGATCACCCGGGAGTGGGGCGTGGCGATGGCCACCGCGACCAGGGTGCTCACCCGGTTGCGGGAGGAGGGCCTGGTCCGGGCCGTTCCCGGGGTGGGGACGGTGGTGGTCGGGCCGGGTGGTGCTTCGTCCACGTCGCGGGCGGCAGGGCGGCAGTCCGAGGGGGCCGAGGGGGCCGAGGGGGTCGAGGGGGAGGCCGGGCGGGGCGCCGCCGGCAGCGGTGCGGGCGTCGGGGTGCGGCGGGCCCGGGGTGGTGGCGAGCGGGACCTCACCCGGGCGCGGATCGTCGCGGCGGCCGTCCGGGTGGCCGACGCGGAGGGCCTCGCGGCGCTGTCGATGCGCCGGGTCGCGACGGAACTCGGCGCCGCGACGATGTCGCTCTACCGTCATGTGCCCCGCAAGGACGACCTGTTGCGGCTGATGATGGACGAGGCCTTCCGCGAGCAGCCGCTGCCGGACCGGCTGCCCGGAGGCTGGCGGGAGGGGTTGGAGGAGGTCGCGCGGCTGCAGTGGAGCATCTACCGGCGCCACCCCTGGCTGGCCTCGACGATGTCGTTCACCCGGCCGGTGCTGGCGCCCGACGCGGCCGTGCACACCGAGCGGTCGCTGGCCGCCCTGGCGGGGCTCGGACTGAGTGTCGAGGAGGCGGCCCAGGCTTCCGTCGCGCTGGCGGCCTTCGTCTGTGGGCTCGCCGTCCACTTCGAGCGGGAGGCGCAGGCCGAGCAGGACAGCGGGATGTCGGCGGACGAGTGGATGGACCGGCTGGAGGGGGAGGACCACGATCAGCTGTTGGCGGACCCGGAGCGCTTCCCGATGTTCGACGAGCTCACCCGGGGGCCGGAGGTCGACCTGGGGCTGGATGCGCTCTTCGAGTTCGGGATGGCGCGGATGCTCGACGGGATCGGCGTGGTGATCGAGCGCCGGGCCGGGGCGGCGAACGGCTGAGGGGCGGCAGGTGGCCGTCGACAGCCGGCTGCGAACAGATGACAGCCGACAGATGACAGCGAACAGATAACAGATTTCGAAATCTGTTATCTGTTCGCTGTCATCTGTTATCTGTTCGCCGCTCCCCGGATGCTCGGGCTCAGCCGAAGGGGCTGGTCTCCGGGGTGCTCGCCGAGGGGTCGGCTGCCGGGGTGTCGTTCAGCAGGGAGGCGACGGCTTCGGGGGAGAAGGGGTCGAAGTCCGGCGGCGGGATCATCACCGGGGTCCCCTTGCGGGGCGCCTCCGCCGCCGGGGCCGCAGGGGCCGCCGGGGCGGGCACGGTCGGTGGCGCGGAGGGCGGCGGCGGGACGGCCGGGCCCTGCGGCGCGAGCGTCGTCCCGAACGGGTCCGAGCGTTCCGCCGTCACGGTGCCGAACGGGTCGGTGGCCGGGGCGGCCGCGACCGGGGCCGGGGTGTCGTTCAGCAGGGAGGCGACGGCTTCGGGGGAGAAGGGGTCGAAGTCCGGCGGCGGGATCATGACCGGCGTGCCCTTCCGCGGAGCCCGCTCCTGCGGTTCGGCGTCGGCCACCGGTGCGTCCGCGACCGGCGCGAAGGGGTCGAAGTCCGCGGGCGGGACCAGCACCGGCGTGCCGCGCCCGCCCACCGGCGCCTGCTCGGGTTCCGTCACGACGGGGTCGGCGGCGGCAGCCGCAACCGCAGCGGCGGCGTCGGGGGCGGCCGCGGGGGTGCCGGCGGAGGTCCGGGCCGGTTCCCCGTCCCAGCCGAACTGCACGCTCTTCAGCAGCTCCGCGAACGCCTCCGTGTACAGCTCCCAGTCCTCCGGCTGCGCGGTGGACAGCTGGACGCACAGCACGGTGCCGCCGTCCGGCAGCGGGACGAAGGCCTCCACCGCCGAGGTGACCACCCAGCGCCGCTGCCCGTCGCCGGCCAGCGGCCCGGGCACCGGCGCGGTCCGCCCCTCGACCAGGACGGCGGCCGGTCCGGCCGGCAGCAGGACGGTCCACACCTCGGCGTGCCGACGGACGGTGGCCAGTTCGGTGGCGAGCGCGGTGATCGGCTGAGGGTGCCGGGCGAGCGAGACGACGAGGGCGGCCTCGGAGGCGCGGTCTTCGACCTCCAGGGCGCAGACGCCCGCGTAGACGGCGCCCGCGTCGTGGACGAGGTCGGCGAGGGTGGCCGCGATGACCGCGAAGTCGCGGCGCGGCTGCGCGCCGCCACCGCTGAACAGCTCCTCGGCGACCTCGGCCAGGTGCGCCGTCAGCTCCTCGGCCGCCGCGACGGTGGCCGGGTCGTCGCCGGCCGCCGCACCCGTCGGCGCGGGCACCGTACGGGCCGAGACCCCGGCGGGGCCGCCCGGGGAGGTCAGGGGGTGAAAGCCGGGCGGGACCACCAGGCGCACCTCGGCGCCGGCGCCGGTGGCCAGTTCGACCGGTTGGCGGGTCTGCTGCCCGGCCGCGAGCGCGGCCAGGGCCGGGGCGAACGGCGGCCGCAGCTTGGGGTCGGCGAACTCGCCGGTGACGGGCAGTTGGAAGAGCGCGGCCGAGGTGGTGCCGCGGTCGGCGATCGCTCCGCGCACGGCGCCGCCGCCGTAGCGGTGGTGCAGCGCGGTGGTCACCCGCTCGGCGACCCGGGCGCCCGTGCCGGGGCGGCCGGTGCCCGCGGTGATCACCGTGCCGAGCCCGTCCAGGGCCGCGTGCACCGGGCCGTTGGGGGCCAGCGGGAGCCCGAACAGTGCCTCGGCGGCGGGGTGTTCGGCCGGGCGCAGGGCGCTCAGGGAGCCCGCCGGGTGGCGGGTGGTGTGCTCGTCGAAGAGGGCGTCGGTGAGTGTGCCGAGGGTCGCGCAGACCTGCTCCGCCGCCGCGAAGGGGTTGGCCTCCGCGCTGAACTGGACGTCCTGGGTCAACTGGTGAGCCCCCCGCTCTGCTCCGTCTGCGGTCGCTGGTTAGGGTCGGTCCTGGCCCGCCCGCAGTGGCGTGCCGCCGGATCCCCGCCCATTCCTATCAGAGCCCGCTGTCGGTGCCGAACCCGCGGATCACCCGACGGGGCCCGCGGCGGATCCCTCCGTGGCCTGCGGTGACGTTTCGCCCGCCGGGGCGGCGGCGAGGGCGGTGACCGCCTCGGTCATCCCGGGGACGGTGAACAGCGCGGCGAGCTCGCGCACCAGGCGCCCGGTCGGGCCGTCGGGCCGCTCGGTGGCCAGGAACCCGGCGAGTTCGGCGGCGAGCGCCGGCTCCCGCGCGGCGGTGAGGACGAGGGCGGCGACGAACTCCTGGACCAGGTGAAGCTGCAGCTCCTCCAGCGGCACCGAGCGGTCGGCCAGCCACTCGAGCGAGGTGATCTCGGCATTGGCGATCCAGGCCCGGACGGTCAGCCGCAGCCCGGGGCTGGGGGCGGCGATGGCGAGGTGGGAGAGGATCTGGTCGTGGGCCGCCCGCCGGACCTCGTCGATCACCGCCGAGGTGTCCGGGCTGGCCGCGACCGAGCCGCCGCGCAGCAGTGCGGCGAAGCCCGGGCCGTGGCTCTGCACGAAGTCCAGGTAGCGGCCCATCACCCGGTGCAGCCGCTCGGACAGCGGCCCGTCGGAGGGCTCCTCGAAGCGCGCCGAGAGCTCGCGCCCGGCCCGCCGCAGCGACTCCTCGTACAGGGCCTGCTTGCCGGGGAAGTAGTGGTAGACCAGCGGCCGGGAGGCGCCCGCGGCGGCGGCGATGTCGTCGATGGACACGTCCTCCGGCGGGCGCCGGCTGAACAGTTCCAGGGCGACGGCGATCAGCTGCTCGCGCCGCTCGTCCACGCTCAGCCGCCGGCGGGGCCGCTCGCCCGCCGCGGTCCGGTCCGGGTTCCGGTCCGCGGTCCGGCCGGGGGAGCGGTCCGGGGCGGGGGTCCGTTCGGCGCGGGCGGTCGTGGGAGACGGCGTGCGGGAGGCCATGCGGCCACCCTATCCGTCGGGCCGGTCGGGGCCCATGGCGCCGGGGGCGGGGGTGGGCCGGCACGGTGGCGGGCGCCTCCCGGGCGTGGCGACCGCGACCGTGCCCGCCTCCCCCCTCGGGCCCTAGCCGCGGAGCTCCAGGTAGCGGCGGTAGGCCTCGCGGCCGTCGGGGACGAAGTCGTCGCGGGTGAGGCGGTCGGCGAGTTCGGCGGGGGTGAGCCAGCCGTACCAGGCGACCTCGGACTCCTGCGGCGAGACCGGGCCGTCCCACTCGGCCTCGTAGGTGTCGCACCACCAGGAGAGGTCGTCCTCCCGGAACAGGAACCTGAACAGCGGGCGCGGCTCGATCCCGTGCACGCCGAGCTCCTCCTCGGCCTCGCGGACGGCGGCGTCGGCGTACGTCTCGCCGGAGCCGACCACGCCGCCCACGAACATGTCGTAGGCGCCCGGGGCGAACAGCTTGGTGTCGGTGCGGCGGTGGACGAAGATCCGCCCGGCCCGGTCGCGGACCAGGACGAAGACGGACCGGTGGGTGAGCCCCAGCCGGTACACCTCCCCGCGCACCGCGGTCCCGATCACCCGGTCGTGCTCGTCGACGACGTCCAGCAGTTCTTCGGCAGGGTCTTCGGCAGGGTTGGTCATGACGGACAGGTTAGGGTTTCGGGGCCCGTCTCGAACGCTCCTGCGGCAGGTCGAACGCGGGTGGCAGGCGGAGCAACCGGACAGTCTGAGGATGGCGCGCGGTGGAGATCTGGGGCGAGACGGCCGAGGGGTTCGAGCCCGTACGGGAGGCCTTCGCGCGGAACTTCCACGCGTACGGCGAACTGGGGGCGGCCTTCGCGTTGTACGTGCGCGGCCGCAAGGTGGTCGACCTGTGGGGCGGTGACGCCCGGCCGGAGGTCGGCGGGCGGCCCGCTCCCGCGGTGCCCTGGACGGCGGACACCGCGCAGGTGCTGCGCTCGGTCACCAAGGGCCTGACCGCGACCACCGCGCTGCTGCTGGCCGAGCGCGGCCTGCTCGACCTGGACGCTCCGGTGTCCTCGTACTGGCCCGAGTTCGCGGCGGCCGGCAAGGGCGGGGTGCCGGTGCGCTGGCTGCTGTCGCACCAGGCGGGGGTGCCGGCGCTGGACGTGCCGCTGCGGCTGGAGGACGTGCTCACCTGGGAGCGGGCGGCCGCCGCCGTCGCCGCTCAGGCACCGGCCTGGGAGCCCGGCACCGCGCACGGCTACCACCCGTACACCTTCGGCTGGCTGGTCGGGGAGGTGGTGCGGCAGGTGAGCGGGCGGACGGTCGGCCGGTACTTCGCCGACGAGGTGGCCCGGCCGCTCGGGCTGGACCTGTGGATCGGGCTGCCGGCCGGGGCCGCGCCCCGGGTCGGCCGGCTGGTCGACCTGCCCGCCCCGGAGGAGGCCAGGACGGGGCCGAGCGGGCTGCGGCTGCGGCCCAAGCAGTCGGTCCGGGACGCCTACCAGGACCCGGCCTCGCTGACCGCGCGGTCCTTCGCCTCGGTGCTCCCCGGGGTGGACCTCAACGACCCGGCGGTGCAGGCCGCCGAGATCCCGGGGGCCGGCGGCATCGGCACGGCCCGTTCGCTGGCCCGCTTCTACGCGGCGCTGATCGGCGCCGCGGACCGCCCGGACGGCTCCGGCGCGCTGCTGCCGCCGCTGCTCGGCCCCGAGGTGCTGACCCGTGCCGTCGGGCCGGCGGTGAGCGGGCCGGACCGGGTGCTGATCGTCAACTCCACCTTCGGCCTGGGGTTCTGGCGGCACGGCCCGACGGCGCCGATGGCCTCCCCGGCGAGCTTCGGCCACCCGGGCCGGGGCGGTTCGCTGGGCTTCGCCGATCCGGAGCTCGGGCTGGGCTTCGGCTACGTGACCAACGGCATGCAGCCCGGTGTCACAGGGGACATCCGCTCGCGCAACCTGATCCGCGCGGTGCGGGGCTGCCTGGGGCTGCCGGTCTGACACCCGGACCGGACGGGCCCCGGGCCGCGGGCCGCTCAGGGCCGGGGCCCGGGCCGGCGGGGCGGGTGGCCAGGGGCCGGTGGGGCAGCGGCAGGGCCGGGGCCCGGGCCGTGCCCGGGCCGGCGGGTGGGCGGACGGCTCAGGCCTGGCCGGTCTCGAAGCGGCTGATCCGGCCGTCGGCGACGGTGAAGCGCCAGGCGGTGCGCATCTCGCCCCAGGTCTCGTTGGTGAAGGCGGCGACCAGCGCGTGCCCGCCGTCCGACTCGGACTGGACGTCCATCCGGCCGCGGACGGTGAAGATCTCCTTGTCGATCCACTGGTCGAGATCACGGTCCGAGCCGTCGTCGGACATGGTCGCGTCCGGGGTGAGCGTGGCCAGGAAGGCGGCCCGGTCCCCGGCGTTGACCGCGGTGACGAAGGCGCGCACGATCGGGTCGGAGAGCTTGGCGGGGGCGATGGTCATGGGGGGCTCCTGGGCTCCTGGAAGTCGGGTGCGGGACTCCTGTCTAAGGCGTTCGCCGGGCGCGTCCGGGCATGTCGGCGGCGCGTCACGAAAATCGAGGATTCATGTGCTTAGATCCCGAAAAGGGTGATTTGCCGGGCGGTGCGCTTCCTGACCGGGGGAGTCCGGGCCGCGGGTCGCCCGATCGAGGGGGTTGCACGGCGTCGGCGTCCGGACGGGCGCCCGGCGCGGGCCACGGGGAGTGGCGCGACGGAGCGGGAGGCCGGGAGCGGCCTCCCGCTCCGCCGATCCCGGGGGAGCGGGAGGAGCGGGGAGCGCGCGCTGCGCCCTAGAAGAGGCCGACCGCGTCGGGGGAGTAGCTGACCAGCAGGTTCTTGGTCTGCTGGTAGTGCTCCAGCAGCGCCTTGTGGTTCTCCCGGCCGATGCCGGAGTTCTTGTAGCCGCCGAAGGCCGCGTGTGCGGGGTAGGCGTGGTAGCAGTTCGTCCACACGCGGCCCGCCTGGATGGCGCGCCCGGCGCGGTGGGCGGTGTTGAGGTTTCGGGTCCAGACGCCGGCGCCGAGCCCGTACTGGGTGTCGTTGGCGAGGCCGATCGCCTCGGCGAAGTCCTCGAAGCGGGTGACCGAGACGACCGGCCCGAAGATCTCCTCCTGGAAGACCCGCATGCTGTTGACGCCCTCGAAGACCGTCGGGGTCACGTAGTACCCGCCGGCCAGGGCCCCGCCGAGGTCGGCCCGCTCGCCGCCGGCCAGCACCTTCGCGCCCTCGGCCTGGCCGATCTCGAAGTAGGAGAGGATCTTCTTCAGCTGCTCGGCGCTGGCCTGCGCGCCGACCTGGGTCTCGGTGTCCAGCGGGTCGCCCTGGCGCATCGCGCGCACCCGCTCCAGGCCGTCGGCGAGCAGCCGGTCGTAGACCGAGGACTGGATCAGCGCGCGGCTGGGGCAGGTGCACACCTCGCCCTGGTTGAGGGCGAACATCGCGAAGCCCTCGACGGCCTTGTCGTAGAAGGCGTCGGAGGCGTCGGCGACGTCCCCGAAGAACAGGTTGGGACTCTTGCCGCCGAGCTCCAGCGAGACCGGTATCAGGTTGTCGCTGGCGTAGCGCGCGATCAGCCGGCCGGTGGTGGTCTCCCCGGTGAAGGCGATCTTGCGGACGCGGCTGCTGGAGGCCAGCGGGGCGCCGGCCTCCTCGCCGAACCCGGTGACGATGTTGAGCACGCCGGGCGGCAGCAGGTCGGCGGTGAGCTCGGCCCACAGCAGCACCGACGCCGGGGTCTGCTCGGCGGGCTTGAGCACCACGGCGTTGCCGGCCGCGAGCGCGGGCGCGAGCTTCCAGACCGCCATCAGGATCGGGAAGTTCCACGGGATGATCTGGCCGACCACGCCGAGCGGCTCGTGGAAGTGGTACGCGACGGTGTCCTCGTCGAGCTGGGAGAGGCCGCCCTCCTGGGCGCGCAGCGCGCCGGCGAAGTAGCGCAGGTGGTCGACCGCGAGGGGGAGGTCGGCGGCCAGCGTCTCGCGCACCGGCTTTCCGTTCTCCCAGCTCTCCGCGACGGCCAGTTGCTCCAGGTTGGCCTCCATCCGGTCGGCGATCCGCAGCAGGGCCAGGGCCCGTTCGGCGGGCGGGGTGCGGCCCCAGGCGGGGGCGGCGGCGTGGGCGGCGTCCAGCGCGGCCTCGACGTCCTCGGCGGTGCCGCGGGCGACCTCGGTGAAGACCTCGCCGGTGACGGGCGTCGGGTCGCCGAAGTACTCGCCGCGCACCGGCGGCGTCCATCCGCCGCCGATCCAGTGCTCGTACCGGGAGCGGTAGGCGACGATGCTTCCGGGGCTGCCGGGGGGCTGGTAGACCGTCATGCTCGGGTGTCTCCTCGCGACGTCGGGCGCCGCCCGGAGCGCGCGGCGCGGGCGGCTCGCCGGAACGCCCCGGCTGGGGGCGTTCCGGCGGGAGGGGTCGGACACGCACTTCGGGGCGGCGCCCGCCGGGGCGTCCGCCGCCGAGCACGATAGCCGCCGGACGCGGGTGCGGCTACGGTCCGTGCGGGAGCCCCGTACGGAGGGTGTGCGTTCCGGCCGTTGTGGGCCCCGGTCGTTGCGGTCGCAGACCGTGCAGTGCCACACGGTGCGGCGCCGCGCGGTGCGGTGCCACGCGGCGGGCCGTGCGCGGTGCGGCGCCGACGCGCGCGGAGCGGGGTGTGTGGCCCGCCGCCCCCGGGTCGGCGGGATCGCCCGGTGCGGTCAGACCTCGTGGTAGCGCCCGGTGCGGGACTCCCAGCTCAGGTAGCCGGCGAGCCAGGTGAGCAGCCCGTCGGCGTACCGCTGCGCTATCCGCTGCTCGACCCGGGACAGGCCCAGTTCGCGGTAGACGTCGGGCAGCCGGCCGTGCAGCTCGTGGCAGCGTCCGACCATCAGCTGGGCCTCCTCCAGCACGACCGCGCAGGCCTCCTCGGCCGAGCAGCGGCGCTCGCGCTGGACGATCATCACCAGGTTGTTGACGTCGCCGCGCGGGGCCTCCAGCGGGAGGGACCGGACGTCGTTGCTGAGCGAGGGGATGTCGGCCGCCAGTTGCCGGATCTGGCGCAGCACCGGGTGGTGCAGGACGGCGGCGGGCACCTCGAACTGGCCGAGGCGCTCGACCATGTCGAAGATGGTCTCCATCGCCGCGGTGCCCCGTCTGAGCACGAGGTAGCCGTCGCGGTCGGGCGGTCGGGTGGAGATCCGTCCGGCGGCCTCGGCCGGATGACTGGCCAGGTACCACTCCCAGTTGTAGGCCGCCCGCGCCTGCCAGCGGGCGGGCATGCCGCGGACGCTGCGGTCCCAGAGGTCGGCGAAGGCGGTCTCGACGGGCGAGCCCTGGTCGGGGCGGGCGCCGTGGAGGACGGCGATCAGTCGTTCGCAGATGGGGGCGACCTCGGTGGGGCGGCGGCCGAGCGGGCCGTCGAACTGGTCGTCGAAGAGGAAGTAGAACCCCATCAGGTCGGCGGCGAGGGCGAGTTCCTCCGGGCCGGAGTCGGGGTAGCCGAGGGCGGCGAGGTCGACCACGTCCCAGTGCGCGTAGCCGGGGTGGTCGACGTCGGGGAGCAGCGGGTGGCGGGTCAGCCAGGCGCGGTGCAGCGCGGTGGCCTTCGGGCCGTGCGGGCTGCGGCGGTGCGGGAACGGAATCTGAAGTGAGGTGTCGTCAGACATCGGACTCCCGGTGCAGCGGAGGGTGGGGGCGCTTGTGGTTCGGGCGTTGATCGGGTGGGGATGTGGGGGGAGTTGACGCGGCGAGGCTCCGGGGACGAAGGTGAATTCGCAAGATCATCTGCGCCTCGCGGGCCGTAGGGTATCTGATGTAATGATCCGACGTTAGGGGTATAGGGCAATTGCCCTTGGCAAGCCGTCCGAACCCTCACCGTCCGCCCCAGCCTGCGCGAATGCCCCACGGTGAGCGCCACGCAGCGCTAACCTCGGCTCCACGAGCAGTGAGCGAACGGTGACGCGAGCTGTGACGCGAACGGCGAGGCGGAGGCGCGACGGTGACCGATCAGTACAACGAGTCTCGGGCGGGAGCCGGTTCAGTCCGGGACGGCGAGAACGCCGCACCGCGGACCAGGCTCCGCGACCGCGACGCCGAACTGCGCTCCGTCGAGGCGGCCGTCGACAAACTCTGCCGCGACTTCGCGGCCGGCGGCACCGAGATCGGCGAACTGCTCGCCTTCTCCGGCCGGCCCGGCATCGGCAAGACCAGCCTGCTGCACGAGGTGCGCCGCATCGCCAAGCTCCGCGAGGGCGCCACCGTGCTGTTCGCCCGCGGCGGCGAACGCCAGTTCAAAGAGCCCTACCACGTGCTGCGCCAGCTCCTCCAACCCGCCCTCACCAGCCTGGAGGCCGACGAGTTCCGCCAGGTCATGGGCACCTGGGAGGAGGTCGTCGGACCGGCCATGGGCCTCAAGCAGCCCAAGGCGGGCGCGCGCCGCCTCGACCCGCAGGGCGTCCGCGACGGCCTCGACTACGTCCTCACCCAGCTCGCCCCGCGCCGGGCCCCGCTGGTGATGATCGTCGACGACCTGCACTGGGCCGACGCCGAGTCGCTGTCCTGGCTCACCCAGTTCGCCGTCCGCTCCCGGGAACTGCCCGTCCTGCTGGTCTTCGCCTTCCGCGAGGACGAGAACGACTGGCCGGCCGGGATCCTGGACCACCGCAAGGACGTCCTCGGCCGCGCCACCCGCAAGCACGAGCTCAACCGGCTCTCCCTGGTCTCCGTCACCGACATGATCCGCGCCGAACTCGGGGACAAGGCCGAGGACGCCTTCTGCTACGAGTTCTGGAACGTCGTCAACGGCAACCCCTTCGAGGCCGTCGTCCTGCTCGACCAGGTGCGCGACCAGGACCTCGAACCCGTCGAGGAGAACTCCCAGCAGCTGCGCGAACTCGCCGTCGACGCCACCGGGATGACCCTCAAGAGCTGGCTCGACCGGCTCGGCGCCTCCACCCTGCGCTTCGCCTGGGCCTGCGCGATGCTCGGCACCGACATCCGGGTCGACCTCGCCACCCGGATCTCCACCCAGAGCGCCGAGGGCGCCCGCGACTCCATCAAACAGCTGCGCAAGCAGCGCGTGCTCACCCAGACCCCCAACGGCAACCTCGAGTTCGTCCACCCGCTGATCGGCAGCTCGATCTACAACACCATGCCGGAGGCCACCCGCACCGGCATGCACGGCGTCGCCGCCGCCGAGATCGAGAACGCCGGACTCGGCCTGCTCGCCGCCTCCCGCCACCTCGTCGAGACCTTCTCCGGCGAGGGCGACGACCGGACGGTGCGCAAACTGCGCCGCGCCGCCACCGAACACCTGCTCATCGGCGCCCCCGAGGCCGCCCAGCGCTGCCTCCACCGCGCGCTCAACGAGCCGCCCGCCGACGACCTCAAGGCCGAGGTGCTCTACGAACTCGGCTGCTCCGCGCTGCTCACCGACCCGGTCGCCACCGTCAACCAGCTCAAGCTCGCCCTCGACCCCGACGAGGTGCCGCTGCGCCCCGCCCTGCGGGTCGACGCCACCTTCCGGCTCTCCGAGGTGCTCGCGCACAGTGGCGAACTGCGGCAGGCCGCGCTGGTCTGCCAGGAGGAGGCCGAACACACCGTCGACCCGGACGGCAGGCGCCGCCTCCAGGCCGCCTCGTTCATGTGGCACGCCTTCCGCAAGTCCGAGGAGGACGGCCCCGGCCGCTCGGCCCGGCTCGGCGAGATGTGCGAAGGACTCGCCGGCCGCGAAGCCGCCGGCCGCGACGCCGCCGACCGCGCCGTCCTCGCGATGCGCGCCTGGGACCTCACCCTGCGCGGCAAGCCCTCCGTCGACGCCCTGGCGCACGCCGACGCCGTCCTCGACGCCGGCCGGCTGCCCAAGGGCCTCGGCTGGACCGACAGCACCTGGGGCTTCGAACTGCCCTCCATGCTCGGCCTCACCTACACCTACAACGACCGCATCGCCCAGGCCGAGCGGCTGTTCGCCGACGCCATCATCCAGTTCGAGGTGGCCGGGTGGAGCGGCGCCCACCGCGGGTTCGCCTACTTCCTGATGGGGCTGGCCCGCTTCCGGCGCGGCCTGCTCGCCGAGGCCGAGGACTTCCTGCGCCGCGCGCTGCGGCTCTCCGAGCGCATCGGCCCCAAGCTGCCGCTCGCCTGGGACGCCGTCGGCGTCCTGGCGGACACCCTGCTCGCCCGCGGCCGGGTCGAGGAGGCCTGGGAGCTCGCCAGCTCGTTCGGCTTCCAGCCGCCGTACCACGCCACCGCGATGGTGCTGCCCGACGCGGCCTCGCTGTACGGCAAGCTGCTGATCGCCATGAAGCGCCACGCCGGTGCGGCCGCCGCGCTCACCGAGGCCGGCGCCCAGCTGGAGGCCCGCGGCTGGCACAACACGGTCTGGGCGCCCTGGGCCGGCCACCTCGCCATCGCGATCGCGGCCGACGAGCCCGACCGGGCCCGCGAGTACGCCCAGAAGGCCGTTCACGACGCCCGCACCTTCGGCACCGCCTCCGCGATCGGCACCGCACTGCGGTTGCACGCCCAGATCGAGGACGGCCAGCAGGCGGTCGAGCTGCTGGAGGAGGCCGTGATGCACCTCGGGCAGTCGCCGGCCGGGTACGAGCACGCCGTCGCGCTGGTCGACCTCGGTGCCGCGCTGCGCCGGGTCGGGCGGCTGGAGGACGCCCAGGAGTACCTGTACCAGGGCATCGAGCTGGCGCAGCACTGCTCGGCGGAGGGGCTCGTCGAGCAGGCCCGGCGGGAGCTGGCCAACTACGGCCTGCGGCCCAACCGGCTGGGGCTCGCCGACTTCCGGGAGACCCTCAGCAAGCCCGAGTGGGACGTCGCCACCCGGGCCGTGCAGGGCCTGCCGCCGCAGCGGATCGCCGAGGAGCTCGGCGTCCACCTCAGCCTGGTGAACCGGCGGCTGGCCGCGGTCTACCGCAAGGCCGGCAGCGGGCCGGACGGCCTCGCCTCCGCCCTCGGGCTGCCGGTGCAGCCGCGGCAGACCGCCCGGCCGGAGGGGGAGCCCGAGGACGGGGCCGGGGCGTAGGCCGAGTCGGGGCGACGGACGTGGCGGGGCCCCGTCGGGTGCGCGGGGCCGGTGCCCGTGGCGGGTGCCCCCGTCAGGCGTTCGCGGCAGGCCTTCACACGGGGCCTTCACGCGGGGCCTTCACACCGGGCCTCGCGCCGGGCCTTGCGGAACCGCCGAACGGTGGCGTTCGGTGACGGCGGTCGGCTACCGAACGTGACGTACGACGGACGTCCCGCGGCGGCGGGCGGGGGCGTCCGGGCGGCGCGCGGGGGCGCAGGAGCGCCCCCGCGGGGGCGGCCGTCGCTAGGCTGACGCACACGGGGGCGCCGCGCCGCTGCGGCCCCGGACGGACCCGGAACCGGGCGACCGCGCCGCGCCGCGGTCGCCAGTGAGGAGCAGGCCATGGCGAGCGAGGCCACCAGCGTGCGGCACCACCCCCTGGAGCCCTCGGGCGCGGGTGCCGCGATCGAACGCTGGACGCTCTCCGCCGGCCCGTACGAGGCGAGCGTGCTCACCCTCGGTGCCACCCTGCACACCCTCACCGCGCCCGACCGGGCCGGCCGGCCCGCCCAACTGCTCCTCGCCGCCGACCAGCTGGCCCAGCTGCTCGGACCGGCCCGGCACTACGGCGCCGTGGTCGGCCGGTACGCCAACCGGATCGACGGATCCAGGGTCACCATCGACGGCGAGGAGCACCCGCTCGCCCCGACCGGCGGCGGCGTCACCATCCACGGCGGCCCGGACGGCTTCGCGCACCGCATGTGGGAGGCCGAGGAGACCGAGGGCGGCGTCCGGCTGCGGCTGCACAGCCCGGACGGCGACCAGGGCTTCCCCGGCGCGCTCGACGTCACCGTCTCCTACACCCTGGACGCGGCCGGGGAACTGGTGATCGCCTACCACGCCGTCACCACCAAGCCGACCGTGGTCAACCTGACCAACCACGCGTACGTCAACCTCGCGGGGGAGGGCAGCGGCGACGTCCTCGGCCACCTGCTCACCCTGGACGCCGACGAGTACACCCCCGCCGACGAGCGGCAGATCCCGTACGGGCGCACCGAACCCGTGGCGGGCACCCCGTTCGACTTCACCGTGGCCACGCCGATCGGCAAGTCGGTCCACGACGACCACCCGCAGCTGGTCGGTCCCGGCGGCTACGACCACAACTGGGTGCTGCGCCCCCGCCCCGCGGACGGTCCCCCGGTCCGGGCGGCGCTGCTGGAGGAGCCGGTCGGCGGCCGCACCCTGGAGGTGCTGACCACCGAGCCGGGCGTCCAGGTCTACACGGCCAACAAGTTCCAGGGCGCGGTCACCGGGGCGAGCGGCGTCCCGTACGGGCCGTTCGCCGGGATCGCGCTGGAGACCCAGCACTTCCCGGACTCCCCGCACCACCCGGCCTTCCCGAGCACCGTGCTGCGGCCGGGGGAGGAGTTCCGCTCGACCACCGTGCTGCGCTTCGGGACCAACTAGCACCCCGCGCACCGCGGGCCCCGTGCGCCCGGCGTGCGGGGTGCGCGCCGGGCACGTGCTGCCAGGGCTAGGCGTGCGGACGCCCGTCGAGCTCGCGGCGCATGCAGAGCCGGGGCCAGCGGTCCAGGCCGTGCTCGGCCTCCCTGCGGCGGATCTCCCGCAGGCCCGGGGTGAGCTCCTGGTCGGCGAGCGGGTGGAAGCCCAGGCGCGCGTAGTAGGGGGCGTTCCAGGGGACGTCGGCGAAGGTGGTGAGGGTGAGCGCCGGGGCGTCGGTGCCCGCGGCGAGGTGCTCGATCAGCGCCCGGCCGATGCCGCGGCGGGCCCGGTCGGGGTGGACGGACACCTGCTCGATGTGCAGGGCGCCGTCCACCGGCTCGGCCAGCAGGTAGCCGACGACGGGGCCGTCGGGCGCTGCCAGGGCCACCAGGGCGGTGCCCGCGTCGAGGAAGTGCGCCAGTTCGTCCGGGGTCGGGGGTTCGTCCTCGGCGATCTCCGGCATGCCGATGGCGGCGAACGGGGCTCCGGCGGCCCGTTCCAGTGCGCACAGCAGGGGGAGTTCGTCCTTCGAGGCGGCTCTGATCTGCATGCACCCAGTCTGCTGCAAGCATTTTTCAGCCACGCAGGGTGGTGTCCTCGGCCATGCCGTACCGGGCGCTTTGCTGCCAAGTCGGACATCCGGCCGCGCCGTCCACTACCGTGCGGCTACGTCCAGGACACGCGGGCGTAACGATCGCTATTTCTTGCAGAAACTTGCTGCAAGGACTTTCCGTCGCTATTGCGCCGCTGTTAACTTCCTTCCCGAGCCCGACGGCAGCAACGGTGCGGTCGGCACGAGGCAGCCATTATGCGCCTGTCTCCGAACATCTCGGGCACCCCCACCCTCCCAAGGAGTTCTCATGCGGCGTGGCATCGCGGCCTCTGCCCTCGTTGTGGCCCTCGCGGTCTCGATGGCTGCCTGTGGCAGCAGCGGCTCCAGCTCGGACGGCAAGGCCGACGGGCCGGTCACCCTCACGTACTGGGACACCTCGAACGCCACCAACGAGGCGCCGAACTACCAGGAGCTCGTCAAGAAGTTCGAGGCCGCCAACCCGAACGTCAAGGTCGACTTCGTCAACGTCCCGTTCGACCAGGCGCAGAACAAGCTGCAGACCGCCATGGGGGCCAAGGGCGCTCCGGACGTGTTCCGCTCCGAGGTCGGCTGGACCGCCGCCTTCGCCAAGGCCGGCTACCTGGAGCCGCTGGACGGCACCCCGGCCGCCGCCGACACCTCCGCCTTCCAGCCCAGCCTGATCCAGCAGGCCAAGTACGACGGCAAGCTCTACGGCGTGCCGCTGGTCACCGACACCCTGGGCCTGCTCTACAACAAGGACCTGTTCGCCAAGGCCGGCATCACCGACGCCCCCAAGACCTGGGACGAGCTGAAGACCGACGCCGCCGCGCTCAAGGACAAGGCGGGCGTCGACGGCTTCTGGCTGAAGGCCGCGGACGGCTACTACGCCATGCCGTTCCTGTTCGGCGAGGGCACCGACACCGTCGACGCCGCCGGCAAGAAGATCACCGTCGCCTCGCCGGAGGCCGTCAAGGCCGTCGAGACGTACAAGACGATGTTCACCGCGCCGGGCATGGCCAAGGCCGACGTCACCACCGACGCCTACGCGCACATGATGGACGCCTTCAACAGCGGCAAGGTCGCGGCGATCATCCAGGGCCCGTGGGAGATCACCAACATCTACAAGGGCGCCGCGTTCGCCGACAAGAAGAACCTCGGCATCGCGCCCGTCCCGGCCGGCTCCGCGGGCAAGGGCGGCGCCCCCACCGGCGGCCACAACATCTCCGTCTACGCCGGTGCCGACCAGGCCCACAAGGCCGCCGCCGAGAAGTTCGCCGCCTTCATGACCTCGGCGGAGAGCCAGGCCTTCATCGCGCAGAAGAACTCCACCCTGCCGACCCGCTCCGACGCCTTCACGGCCGACGTCAAGGCCGACCCGGGCATCGCCGGCTTCCAGGCCGTCCTCCCCAGCGCCAAGCCGCGCCCCGAGCTGCCCGAGTACAGCTCGCTGTTCGCCTCGCTCGGCACCAACCTGGGCAAGGCCGTCCAGGGCACCGGCACCCAGGACGCCCTGAGCACCATCGCGACCGACTACGCCAAGCTCCTGCCGGGCTTCGCCAAGTAGTCCCCCCCCCGGCCGTCGGGCCCGCCGCGTGCACGGCGGGCCCGACGGCCGGACCCGCTCTCCCCGAGACCTCACCCCGAGAAGGTGCAATCGATGTCAGTCGCCGTGCAGGGCGCCACCGGCAAGGGCAGCCGGGAGCGCGAGCAGCGTCCGGGCCTGCTGGAACGCCTCAAGCGCTCCTACGCCAAGCACTGGTACGCCTACGCGATGATCGCCCCCGTGGTGCTGGTGCTCGGCGTGCTGGTGATCTACCCGCTGGTCGAGGGCGTCTGGCTCACGCTCACCGACGCCAACAGCCTCAACTCCGCCCGCACGATCGGCGTCAACCACATCCCGGCGTCCTACAAGTTCGTCGGCCTCGACAACTACGCCGACATCCTCTGGGGCCCCGGCTCCTACGACCGCTTCTGGTCGCACTTCGTCTGGACCATCACCTGGACGGCGCTCTGCGTCGTCCTGCACTACACCATCGGCCTGGGCCTCGCCCTGCTGCTGAACCAGAAGCTGCGCGGACGCGCCGTCTACCGGATGCTGCTCATCCTGCCCTGGGCCGTCCCCACCTTCGTCACCGTCTTCTCCTGGCGCCTGATGCTCGCCGACGGCGGCGCCGTCAACGGCCTGCTCTCCGCCCTGCACCTGCCCCAACCCGGCTGGCTGGACGACCCGTTGGCGCAGAAGGCGGCCGCGATCCTGGTCAACACCTGGGTCGGCGTGCCGTTCATGATGATCTCCCTCCTCGGCGGCCTGCAGTCGATCCCGGCCGAGCTGTACGAGGCGGCCGAGATGGACGGCGCCACCGCCTGGCAGCGCTTCCGGCACGTCACCCTGCCCGGGCTGCGCACCGTCTCCTCGACCGTCGTCCTGCTCGGCGTGATCTGGACGTTCAACCAGTTCGCCGTCATCTTCCTGCTGTTCGGCACCAGCGGCGGCTCCGACGCCCAGCTGCTGGTCACCTGGGCCTACCGGCTCGGCTTCGGCCAGCAGCCCCGGGACTACGCGCAGTCCGCCGCGTACGGCGTGATCCTGCTGTCCATCCTCATCGTCTTCACCGCCTTCTACCGGCGCTGGCTCGCCCGCAACGAGCAGGCCAACGGCTGAGGCCCCGGACCCAGTTGACCCACGAAGGCAGGTAACCCCGATGAGCACCACCACCGAACGCCCCGCCGCGGCGCCGACGGCGACCCCCGCCGCCCGGCCCACCAGGGTCCGCCGCCGCGGCCGGAGCAGCCCGCTGGCCACCGCGCTGTCCCACGGCGCCCTGATCCTGGCGAGCCTGGTCGCCCTCTTCCCGGTCCTGTGGATCCTCTACATCTCCCTCGGACCGGACAAGACCGACTACCTGCACCCCGGCGGGATCCTCGACAAGCTGACCCTGTCGAACTACCACCACGTGCTGTTCGACACCGACTTCTTCACCTGGTTCGGCAACGCCTTCCTGGTCTCCGGCGTCACCACGGTGTTCGGCGTCATGGTCGCCGCCACCACCGGCTACGCCGTCTCCCGGATGAAGTTCCCCGGCCACAAGCCGCTGATGTGGTCGCTGCTGGTCACCCAGATGTTCCCGATCGCGGTGCTGATCGTGCCGATGTACACGATCCTCTCCGAGCTCGGCCTGCTGGACAGCTACACCGGCCTGATCCTGGTGTACTCGACGACCACCGTGCCGTACTGCGCCTGGCTGCTGAAGGGCTACTTCGACACCATCCCGGTGGAGATCGACGAGGCCGGCCGGGTCGACGGCCTCACCCCGATCGGCACCTTCTGGCGGCTCGTCCTGCCGCTCGCCCGCCCGGGCCTGGCGGTGGCCGCGTTCTACTCCTTCCTGACCGCGTGGGCCGAGGTCGCCTTCGCCTCCACCTTCATGCTCAGCTCCGACAAGTACACGCTGGCCGTGGGCCTGCAGACCTTCGTCAGCGAGCACGACGCGCAGTGGAACTTCATGGCGGCGACCGCCGTGCTGATCGCCATCCCGTCCTCGGTCTTCTTCTACCTGGTGCAGCGCCACCTGGTCACCGGCCTGACCGCCGGTGCCTCCAAGTCGTAACGCTCCTCGCTCCTCTAGTCCCCAAGGGATACCGTCCATGACCCAGAACCTGGCCGACACCTCCCGGCCTGCCGCCGACGCCACCGCCCACGAGGCGGCCACCCCGGCTCCTGCGACTGGCGGCGCCTCCAGAGACTGGTGGCGGGACGCGGTCATCTACCAGGTGTACCCGCGCAGCTTCGCCGACTCCAACGGCGACGGCATGGGCGACCTGCCCGGCGTCCGCAGCCGCCTGCCGTACCTGCGCGACCTCGGCGTGGACGCGGTCTGGCTCTCGCCGTTCTACGCCTCGCCGCAGGCGGACGCCGGCTACGACGTCGCCGACTACCGCGCCGTGGACCCGATGTTCGGCACCCTGCTGGACGCCGACGCCCTCATCCGGGACGCCCACGAGCTGGGACTGCGGATCATCGTCGACCTCGTCCCCAACCACTCCTCGGACCAGCACGAGTGGTTCCAGCGCGCCCTGCGCGAGGGTCCTGCGTCCCCGCTGCGCGAGCGCTACCACTTCCTTCCCGGCAAGGGCGAGAACGGCGAACTGCCGCCCAACGACTGGGAGTCCATCTTCGGCGGCCCGGCCTGGACCCGGACCGAGAACCCCGACGGCACCCCGGGCGACTGGTACCTGCATCTGTTCGCGCCCGAGCAGCCCGACTTCAACTGGGAGAACCGGGCCGTCGGCGACGAGTTCCGCTCGATCCTGCGGTTCTGGCTCGACATGGGCGTGGACGGCTTCCGCATCGACGTCGCCCACGGCCTGGTCAAGGCCCCCGGCCTGCCCGACCTCGGCGGCTCCGACCAGCTCAAGCTGCTGGGCAACGACGTCATGCCCTTCTTCGACCAGGACGGCGTTCACGAGATCTACCGCAGCTGGCGCAAGATCCTCGACGAGTACCCGGGCCAGCGGATCGGCGTCGCCGAGGCCTGGACGCCGACCGTCCAGCGCACCGCCAACTACGTGCGCCCCGACGAGCTCCACCAGGCCTTCAACTTCCAGTACCTGGGCACCGACTGGGACGCCGCCGCGCTGCGCGAGGTGATCGACGTCTCGCTCGACTCGATGCGCCCGGTCGACGCCCCCACCACCTGGGTGCTCTCCAACCACGACGTCACCCGGCACGCCACCCGCTTCGCCAACGAGCCGGGCCTCGGCACCCAGATCCGCACCGCCGGCGACCGCGCGCTCGGCCTGCGCCGCGCCCGCGCCGCCACCCTGCTGATGCTCGCGCTCCCCGGCTCGGCGTACGTCTACCAGGGCGAGGAGCTCGGCCTGCCCGACGTCACCGACCTGCCGGACGAGGTGCGCCAGGACCCGTCCTTCTTCCGCCAGGCCGGGCAGGACGGCTACCGCGACGGCTGCCGCGTCCCGATCCCGTGGTCCGGCACCGAGGCCCCGTACGGCTTCGGCCCGGTCGCCGGCGGGCCCTCCTGGCTGCCGCAGCCGGCGCAGTGGGCCGAGCTCAGCGTCGAGGCGCAGACCGGCGACCCGACGTCCACCCTGGAGCTTTACCGCAGCGCGCTCGCCGTCCGCCGCTCCCAGGCCGACCTGGGCGCCGGGACGGAGGTCGAGTGGCTGGAGGGCCCCGAGGGCACCCTGGCGTTCCGCCGCGGCGCCTTCGTCTGCACGGTGAACACCACCGGCGAGCCGGTCCGGATACCCGTGCCCGGGCGGCTCCTGCTCTCCTCGGCGGACCCGGTGGTGGACGGCGGCGAGACGGTGCTCGCACCGGACAGCACCGGCTGGTGGGCGGTCTGACGTGGTTGCAATAGGCTCTGGGACCGTGACTACGGCGCGACTCTCAGACATCGCGGCGCAGGCGGGGGTCAGCGAAGCCACCGTCTCCCGCGTACTCAACGGCAAGGCGAACGTCTCGGCCGCCACCCGGCAGACCGTGCTGGCCGCGCTCGACGTGCTCGGTTACGAGCGGCCGACCCGGCTGCGCCAGCGCAGTGCGGGCCTGATCGGGCTGATCACGCCGGAGTTGAGCAACCCGATCTTCCCCGCGCTGGCCCAGGTGATCGAGCAGGTGCTCAGCCGGCACGGGTACACCCCGGTGCTGTGCACCCAGACGCCGGGCGGATCCACCGAGGACGAACTGGTGGAGATGCTGGTCGACCGGGGCGTGGCGGGCATCGTCTTCGTCTCCGGGCTGCACGCCGACTCCACCGCCGACCACGACCGGTACGCCCGGCTGGCCGGCCGCGGGGTGCCCTTCGTCCTGATCAACGGCTACAGCGAGCGGATCGCCGCCCCGTTCATCTCGCCGGACGACCGCGCCGCGATGTGGATGGCCGTCCAGCACCTGGCCGAACTCGGCCACGAGCGGATCGGGTTGGCCGTGGGGCAGCGCCGGTACGTGCCGGTGCTGCGCAAGATCGAGGGCTTCACGGCGGCGATGCGCGAGGTGCTCGGGCGCAGCGCGGAGGAGGCCGAGGACCTCGTCCACCACACCCTGTTCAGCGTCGAGGGCGGGCACGCGGCCGCCGGGGCGCTGCTCGACAAGGGCTGCACGGCGATCGTGTGCGGCAGCGACATGATGGCCCTCGGGGCGATCCGGGCGGTGCGCCAGCGCGGGCTGTCGGTGCCGCAGGACGTGTCGGTGGTCGGCTTCGACGACTCGCCGCTGATCGCCTTCACCGAGCCGCCGTTGACGACGATCCGCCAGCCGGTCGAGGCGATGGCCACGGCGGCGGTGGACGCGCTGCTGGAGGAGGTCGGCGGCAACGCGGCCCAGCGGGGGGAGTTCATGTTCCAGCCGGAGCTGGTCATGCGGGGCTCGACGGGGGCCTGCGCGCGCTGAGCGACGGGCCGTGGACGGCCGACGGGCCCCGGGGAGCGACCGCTCCCCGGGGCCCGTTTCGCATGGGTGCCGTGTGCCGTGTGCCGTGTGCGGGGGTGGCGCGGACGGCGGCGGGTGGGGCGGGTCAGCCCTGCTGGTCGGTGGGGCGGCTGCGGGTGAGCCGCCGGTCGCCGGCGGGGTCGCCGGTCCGGGTCCCGGTGCGGCGGCCGCGGGCCAGGTAGTCCCGCAGGACCAGTTCGACGGCGTCCTGCGGGTTCTTGGTGCCGGAGAGCAGCATCGCGTCGATCGCGAGGTTGGCGTCGAGTGTGACGGTGACCTGGGCCATGGTGGCTCCTCCTCGGGTGCAGAGCAGCAGCATGCCCGTTGTGGCCGGCTTTGACCATGACCTTCGGCCGGCGGAGGGCGGGTACGCCGGAACCCCCGGGGGAGAGCGATCGGGCTCTCCCCCGGGGGTTCCGTGTGGCGGGCAACGGGGGCGGGTGACAGATGACGGGTTTCAGATGATGAAATCTGTCGGCTGAAATCTGAAATCTGTCAGCTGTTCGCCGTCAGCTGTTCGCCGTCAGCCGTCGGCTGTGCCGTGCCGCCCGTGGCCCGCCGGTGTGCCTCAGACCCGGCCGGCGAAGTCCGGGGCCCAGTTGGCGACGGTCTGCTCGCGCACGCCCGAGCTCGGGTTGGCGGCCTCGACGTACTTGCCGCCGCCGACGTAGATCGCGACGTGGTAGACGCCGGAGTCCTGGCCGTTGTTGGACCAGAACAGCAGGTCGCCCGGCTGCAGGTTGTCCAGCGAGACGTGGGTGCTGGCGGCGGCCTGGTCCGCGGCCACGCGCGGGATGGAGACGCCCGCGGCGCGCAGCGCGGCCTGGGTCAGGCCGGAGCAGTCCCAGCCGCCGTTGCCGGTGCCGCCGTAGACGTAGGCCTGGCCGACCTTCGACTCGGCGAAGGAGACCGCGGCGGCCATGCTGCCGGTGGCGGCCTGGGCCGGGGCCTGGGCGGCCGGGGCCTGGGTCTGCGCGGCCGGCTTGGCGTTCACGGCACCGCCGTCGGTGGTCTGGCCGGACTTCTTCGAACGGTCGAACCAGCTGAAGTCGGAGCCGGACTTGGTCGCGGTGGCCGCCTGCCGGCCGTGGCCGGCGTCCTTGAAGGACAGGTGCTGGCCCGGGTAGATGGTGTTCGGGCCGTCGGTCAGGGTGCCGCGGTTGAGCTCGTAGAGCCGCTGCCAGCCGCCGTCGATGTTGTGCTTGTCGGCGATGGAGGACAGCCAGTCGCCGGCCACGACGGTGTAGTCGTCGCTCTCGGCCTGGGCGCCGCCCTGGGTCTGCTCCTGGTGCTTCTGGGTCCAGGTGCTCTTGGCGGAGTCGCCGGAGGTCTGCTCCTGGGCCGGCGCGGCCGGCTTGGTGGCCGGGGCGGGGGTCTGCGCGGGCTTGGCGGCCGGGGCGGGCTTGGCGGCCGTAGCACCGGCGGTGGAGCCCGCGGAGGTGTCGACGGCGGCCGGGGCGCCGCCCTTGGTCAGGCCGGCCTGGACCGAGCAGACCGGCCAGGCGCCGGGGCCCTGCGAGGCGAGGACCTTCTCGGCGACGGCGATCTGCTGGTCCTTGGTGGCCAGGTTGGCCTGCGGGGCGTACGCGGTGCCGCCGAAGGCGGCCCAGGTGCTGGAGGTGAACTGCAGGCCGCCGTAGAAGCCGTTGCCGGTGTTGATGCTCCAGTTGCCGCTGCTCTCGCACTGGGCGACCTTGTCCCAGGTCGCGACGGAGGCGGCGGAGGCGGTGCCGGTGGTGAGGCAGGGGATCGTGAGGCCGACGCCCGCGACGCCGATGGCGGCGATGACGCGGCGGGTGCGGCTGGACAGACGGGTGCCGTTGGTGGGCAGCATGAAGACGTGGTCCTCTCCCACGCCTGCGAGGTGAGCTGTCGGATTCGGGCTGGAGTTGCCCGGCCGCGCTGTGGACGCGGCTTCACCCCTAGCCCTGAACCGTTCCTGGGAACGGTCCGGGGCGACTTACCTGTGGGTCCCCCGCTCCTGCCGTGGTGCGTTTTCGCGCTGCCAGGGCATCCGACGGCAGGACTCGGCGTTGCGGATGAACTGGGTCCGTGTGGTCACGAACGGGGAGCACGTTAAGCAGACTTAAGTTCAAACCGCAAACACTGTGATGCGCATCACGGTTTGGCGAGAATGATCGTTTCCGCTGTCCGTCATGATCCGAAATGATCGTTTTCCCGCAACGGCGCCACGGGTGCGCACAACTGGCCGTTCCTCAGGAAACGGCTGACGACGCGTCGGGGTGCGATCGGGCGCGTCCGCGATGCGGGAGGCGCGGCCGATTCCCGGCCGCCGGCCCGCGCCCCGGGCAGAACCGATCAAACATCAACAGAACGGACATCACGCCTATTCACGCCTTAACTCCCGTACGGGGCAAGCCGGAAGGGCCCGGAACGAAGCCGTTCCGGGCCCTTCGGTGCGCGTGGTGTCCCGCTACTACTCCTCGGGCCCCCCGGCGGCGGCGTGGGCGCCGTGGGTGCCCTCAGCGGCCTCCGCGGCGGCCTCCGCCTCGGCCTGGGCCAGCTCCTCCGGGGAGGGCGCCGGCAGCGCGGCCAGGTAGGTCGAGGCGATCAGCTGGCCGACCGTCGGGTAGGCGCCCAGCGGAGCGGCGGACGGGCAGCCCGTCTCCTCGGCGGCCGTCGCGAGCAGCTCGGAGTCGGCCTCCGGGCCGATCACCAGCGGGGCCAGCGCGGGGCGCAGGGAGCCGGTCTCCTTGAGGTGGTTGACGGCCGCGGCCACCGAGCCGGGCACGTCGAGCGCGGCGGGGATGACCGGGACGGCCAGCCGGGCCGCCAGCAGTACGCCGGTGATGCCGGCCGCCGCGGCGGCCTCCTCGCCGCCGACGGTGGTCAGGACCACGCCGTCCGCGGCGGTCGCGATGGCGAACAGCCTGGCCCGGTCGGCGCGGGCCAGCCCGGCCTCGGACAGGCGCACGTGGACGGCCTCGGCGAGCAGCGGGTGCGGGCCGAGCACGTCGGTGACGGACGCGCCGTACTCCGCTGCGAGGGCGTGGAGTTCGGTCAGGAAGCCGTGCGGGCCGGGGACCAGCGGGACCACGACGGGCACCGGCAGGCCGGCCTCGGCGGCCATGGCCAGGAGCTCGGCGACGGTGCGGTCCTCGCTGTCGTCGGCCTCGGTGTTCCCACCGGGGAGGTAGCCGACCGCGGTGCGGACGCCGGCCTGCTCGCTGCGGACGATCGACAGCAGTTCCTCGACGACCGAGCGGGACTCGGGCCCTGCGGTCGCGGGCACGGCCAGCACCAGGGCCGGGGCGCCGGTCGGAATCTCGGGGCGCTCGGGACGGCGGTGGCGCCCCCGCGCACGGGAGCCTGGAGTGCGGACGGGCAGTGGCGCGCCCGGGATGGCTGCGGTGCTCATGCCGGAGATCGTAGGACATCGGCCGGTCGGGCCTGCAGTCGGCTGCCGTTCGGGTTCCGCGCGGCCGCGGTGCGCGCGCGGTGCGCGACGTGTGCCGATCCGGGCGGATCCACAGCAATGCGGACATATCTCACCCAACCCCCGGAAGGGCTCCGGTGGTTGCCGTGACGTCCCGGACGGGGCTGCGCGTTGCACGTGCGGTGCGTGAGATGTCTCACAGCGCGGAGGTGCTGTCCGATGCGTCTGACGGAGGGTCACAGGAGTGCGACTCCCGGCATTCGAAGATCAACATTCAGCGGGGGTCCGCTCACGGCCGGTTATCGGGACTTCGTCGATTCAGTCGGCTATGTCCGTTTACGTACCGTCAGGAAAAGGGTCCGTGAAGAGTTCGGGGCCGCCGGTGAAAAGCATCGTGCACCTGCAACGTCCCGTGCTGATGCACGTGCACTGCAGCTATCATCGCGTCAAGTGAGGCGTTGTTCCGGGCCGGTACGGGGCCGGTCCGTTCGTTCGGCGGGTGCCGGGGGCGCCGCGCTGGACGACCACTCCGGAGCTCTTCGGGAGATTTCTATGCACGACTCGCAGGACACGCACGGCTCGTACGACACCTACAACGGGATGGCGGCCGCCGACCTCAAGGGGGTGGTCTGGCAGAAGAGCCTGCACAGCAACTCCCAGGGGAACTGCGTCGAGTTCGCGGCCCTGCCGGGGGGCGATGTGGCGATGCGCAACTCGCGTTTCCCGGAAGGTCCGGCGCTCATCTACACCCGTGCCGAGATCGCCGCCCTGCTGCTGGGGGCCAAGGACGGGGAGTTCGACCACCTGGCGGTCTGACCGGCCGCCGCATCGCCATCGGGGGGCCGTCGTGGGTGCTGACACCACGACGGCCTTTGTCTTTTCCGGTGCGCTTTCCGGTAATGGCGCGGGGGTGCCCGCCCGGATTCCGCCGCGAGCGGTGTTCCACCGGAATTCCGTCGTGCCGCCGGCGCCGGAACACGCGGCCCGAACTGCACGGGAATGTGTCGCACGGCCTCTTCGGCGGATCGCCGCGGCCGATCGGCCCGCGGGGCGTGCCGGGGCCGGTAAGGAGGTCGCGCCCGGTTCGTCGCACCGGTCCGCGCGGCCCGGGGTGCCGTCCTCCCGGTGCCGTCGGCGGCCGGCCGCGCGCCGCCCGGCCCTAGGCCGAGCGCCGGTGCCGTCCACCGAGTTCGGAGCCGACGAGCGGCTCCGCCTCGAACAGGGCCCAGACGACCTTGCCGCTGCCCAGCGGGTGCCAGCCCCAGGACTGGCTGAACGACTCCACCAGGTGGAGTCCGCGGCCGGACTCGGCGACGAAGTCCGCCTCGCGGGCGACCGGGCCGATGCTGCTCGGGTCGCTCACCGCACAGACCACCTGGGGGGAGCGGTGGACGAGGCTTATTCGGATCGGCAGCCGGCCGTCCGCGGTGGGCTGTGTGGGAAAGTCGTACTCGCCCGGGGCGCCGCCCGTCGGGTCGGGCCGTGCGCCGACCGCATGCCGCAGCGCGTTGGTCACCAGTTCCGAGGCCACCAGTGCGACGTCGTCGAACAGCTCCATCAGGCCCCAGCGCTGAAGCGAGGTTCTGGCGAAGTCGCGTGCGGTTCTGACGGCTTCGAAGCGAGGAGCGAGCGTACAGGTGACCACATGGGGGTCAACCGCCAAAGCCGTACCGGTGCTCATGAAGAGCTCCTCCCATAAGGGGGCGGACACGGCTGGACCCGCCGGGGTCATGCCGGTCACCTCCGACTCGCTCGGCCGCTCGGCCGCCCCCTCGACCAGGCGCGCGCGCACTCGAACGCCCGGTGGCGCGGGGACGCTGCCGAGTCGGTGCACGGAGTCGCGCGTGGGGTCGACGCGGAGCCCGCGGGATTGCCAGGGATGTGCAGGTGCACGTGCACCATGGTGGTGTGCGCTCACTGCAGATGCAAGAGTCGATTCACGTGCAGTCGCACTATTGGCATATGCAAGCGCCGTCTGCACGTGCATCCTGGTACATGGAGTGCGGAACTGATAGGAACATCCGTCAGTATCGGCACCGTGAGCGCTCAACTGATGGCAGACTGTGCGCTGTTTGCCCTAGGTGGAGGTTTCGACCGCATGACCACAGTTCAGCCGGGCGGCGGCTCGATGGTCCGCCGGATCCTCCTCGGCTCCCAGTTGCGCCGACTGCGCGAGACGCGCGGCATCACGCGCGAGGATGCCGGCTACGCGATCCGCGCCTCCGAGTCCAAGATCAGTCGGATGGAACTCGGCCGCGTCAGCTTCAAGGAGCGCGACGTCGCCGACCTGCTCAGCCTGTACGGGGTGGACGACGGCATCGAGCGGGAGGCCCTGCTCGGCCTGGTCCGCGAGGCGAACAAGTCCGGTTGGTGGCACAGCTTCAACGACGTGCTGCCGGGATGGTTCCAGACCTACGTCGGCCTGGAGGAGGCCGCCCAGCTGATCCGCACCTACGAGGTGCAGTTCATCCCCGGACTGCTGCAGTCCGAGGAGTACGCACGGGCGGTTTTCGGCCAGAGTCGGCCGGTCATCAGCGAGGAGGAGGTCGAGCGGCGGGTCAGCCTCCGCCTGCGCCGCCAGAAGCTGCTGACCGAGGGCGCCAATCCGCGCCTGTGGGCGGTGATCGACGAGGCCGCCCTGCGCCGTCCGGTCGGCGGGCCCAAGGTGATGCGCGGTCAGGTGCAGTACCTGATCGACGTCGCCGAGCAGGCCAACGTCGTCATCCAGGTCATGCCCTTCCGCTTCGGTGCGCACGCGGGCGAGTCCGGGGCGTTCACGATCCTGCGCTTCCCGGAGCAGGACCTCGCGGACGTGGTCTACCTGGAGCAGCTCACCAGTGCGCTGTACCTGGACAAGCGGGACGACGTCGACGCCTACATCCAGGTCATGGAGCGGCTCTGCGTGGACAGCCTCACGCCCGAGCGCACCATAGACCTGCTGGCCTCGATCCTGAAGGAGCGCTGAGCCGCCGCCCGGCGGGGCCGCCCGACGGCCCCTCCGTGACCGGTGCTCCGCGCTCCGCCCCCGCCCCGGTTCCAGCTCCCGTCCGGCCCCGTGCCGTCGAGCCGCCCTCCCGCCGTCAACCGCGGGCCGGCGGCCGTTCGCGTTCCGGCGGCGCCGCCTGCGGGGGGCGGCCCAGCTCCCAGGGCAGTTCGTAGCGGCGGAACAGGTCGGCCCGGATCGGCGCGAGCGGGAGCTCGGCGCCCGGCAGCAGCACGCCTATGCAGCCGCCCATCAGCGCGCTGCGCAGGACGGCGTGTTCGGCGGTCGGATCGGGGGCGCCCCAGTCCGCGAGCAGGCCCTGAAGGATCGCGCCGAGCTGCTGCTGCTCCGGATCCTGGACGAAGGCCCCGGTGTCCGGGTCCAGGATCAGCGCGAGGTGCGAGCGCATGACCCGCGGGTGCTCCATCGCTAGGGCCAGGACGGCGTCTATCGCGCGGGCGAGCCGGGCCTCCGGCGAGGCGCCCGGAGCCAGTTCGGCCAGGGCGCCGGAAAGGGCCTGGTGCATCATCCGGTGGGTGGCGGACTGCATCAGCAGCCGTTTGCCGTCGAAGTAGTACGAGAGTAGCCCGCGGGCGAGTCCGGCCCGCTCGGCGATGTCGGTCAGCGTGGTGCCCGCGTATCCGCGCTGGTCGACGAGTTCGACGGTGGCCCGCATGATGCGCCGCCGGGAGCGCTGCCGCATCTCCTCATTGACCGAATCCCCCCGAGGTGCCATCGTGTCTGCTCCGAACGTTCGTTGGCTGCGAGCCAATATACTTGCGGAGCCGAGGGTCGCACCGTGTGGTCGCGTGCTGGTCGGGCGCCGCTCGGCGCCGGTCCCGCGACCGGTACGAAGACGGCCGGCTCCACCAAGACGGGGGTTTGGTGGAGCCGGCGACATCGCCGATGGCCGCCGGGGGGCGGCCAGGGTGGCGACCGAGGCTCAGCCGGTGGTCAGCACTTCCTCCCGGGTCTCCTTCGAACCGGCTGACGAGTCATCATAGTCGGCCGAGGTCAGGGGGGTTGAATTCCTGCGCCGGTCCGTCAGGGCGCCCGCCGCGGCGATCAGCAGTCCGAGCAGCGCGACCGCGGTGACGAACGCCAGGGCCGGCCGGTAGCCGTCCAGCTGGGCCTGCGGGCTGTCGCCGCCGGCGCTGCCGGCCGTGATCATCGCGGTCGCCCCGGCCAGGACCACGGCGGTGCCGACCTGGATCGCCGTGTTGACCAGTCCTGAGGCCAGGCCCTGCTCCTCGTCGTCCACCCCGTCGGTGGCGGCGATGTTCACCGAGGGGAAGGCCAGCGCGAAGCCGACGCCGAGCAGCAGCATCGAGGGCAGCACCAGGCCGAGGTACGAGCTGTGCTCGTCCAGCCGCAGGAACAGCGCGAACGCCCCGACCAGGGCGACCAGGCCGATCGGCAGCAGCCGGCCGGTGCCGAAGCGGTCCACGATCGGGCCCATGAACGGTGCCGAGAGCGCGATGAAGGCGCCGGCCGGCAGCAGTCCGAGCGCCATCTGCAGTGCCGACCAGCCGAGCAGGTGCTGCAGGTAGAGGGTGACGACGAACTGGAACCCGCCGTACGCACCGGTCATCGCGAAGGCGATCACGTTGGCCCGGGCGACCGAGCCGTTGCGGAAGATGCCGAGCCGGACGAGCGGGTGGGCGGTACGGCTCTCGATCAGCAGGAAGGCGGCGGCCAGCGCGAGGACCACGACCAGGGAGCCCAGCGTGCGGGCGCTCAGCCAGCCGGCGCCCTGCGCCTCGGTGACGGTGAAGACCAGTAGCAGGACGGTCGCGGTGCCGGTGATCGCGCCGAGCACGTCGTAGCCGCCCTTGGCCTTCTCCTCGACGGGGCGGGGGAGCAGGCGGACCGCGAAGAGCAGGGCGAGCAGTGCGACCGGCACGGGCATCAGGAAGGTCCAGCGCCAGCCGACGGAGGTGAGCAGGCCGCTGAGCACGAGGCCGAGTGAGAAGCCGCTGGCGCCGCAGGTGGTGTAGATGGACAGGGCCCGGTTGCGGGCGGGGCCCTCGGCGAAGGTCGTGGTGATGATCGACAGGCCGGCGGGGGCGGTGAATGCGGCGCTGACGCCCTTGAGGAAGCGGGCCGCGATCAGCAGGCCGCCGTCGTCGACCAGGCCGCCGACGAGGGAGGCGGCGGCGAAGACGCCCAGCGCGACGAGGAAGACCCGGCGACGGCCGAGCAGGTCGGCGGCGCGGCCGCCGAGCAGCAGCAGGCCTCCGTAGCCGAGCACGTAACCGGAGACCACCCACTGCAGGGCGGAGGTGGAGAGGTGCAGCTCGGAGCCGATGGAGGGGAGGGCGACGCCCACCATGGAGACGTCCAGGGCGTCCAGGAACATGGCGGCGCAGAGCACGATGAGGGTGCCCCAGAGGCGGGGGGTCCAGTTCAGCCCGCTGGTTGACGGGGCGTCGGGTGGCGTGGCGGTCGCGGTGGTCATGGGGAGGACAGTACATGCGTGTGCATTCAATGCAAATGAATAAGATGTGAACACATATGTTGCCGATGCATGTGCTACCGTGGCGGCGTGGCTGAACTCGACTCCCCGGCGGAGGCCGGTCTCGTCGCGCAGTGGCGCGACCTGCTGGCCCGGCACGCCGCCACGGCCTGCATGCTCGACCGCGAGCTGGGCGAGAAGTGCGGGCTGGGCATGAGCGAGTTCGAGGTGCTGGAACGCCTGGCCGAAGCGTGCTCGGGAGAGGGCCGGCCCACCGTGCGGGTCCAGGAGCTGGGCCACACCGTCCACCTCAGCCAGAGCGCGCTCTCCCGGCTGATCGCCCGACTGGAGAAGGCCGGACTGGTCACCCGGGCGATGTGCGAGAGCGACCGGCGCGGCATCATGCTCACCCTGACCGAGGCCGGCAAGGAGCGGTACCTGCAGGCCAGGCCGCTGCACCGCGAGGTGCTCGAACTGACCCTGGGCGGGCCGATCGGACCGTCCGGGTCGAGTGCGTCGTCCGGGCCGAGTGCGTCGTCCGGGCCGAGTGCGTCGTCCGGGCCGAGTGGGTCGACCGCTTCGGGCGGGACGGTCGAGGGGTGGCCCGGACCGGCCGCCTGACGTTCCGTCAACCGTGCTGCCGGTACTGCCTTTTCGATCGACCGGGGCGACGCTTCCGCGCGCCCGGCGGGCCCGGCGGGCCGGTGGTGGCCGCCCTCAAAACTGCGAGACCAGCCCCGGAGCGACCGCCAGCAGCACGGCGGCGGCGGGCGCGGCGAGGGCCACCAGGGTGAGCCGGAGCCGGTGCGGGACGGAGAGCCGCGGCCGGCCGGCGAGCAGCCGGTCGACCCGGCGGGGGGACTGCGCCAGCCCCGGCGGGCAGGAGCCGAACACCCCGCGGTCCAGGTTGATCTCGGCCAGCGCGAGGGCGGTGGTGTGCCGACCGTGCCGCCGTGCCGCCCGGTCGTCGGCCGCCAGCTCGACCAGCTCCGCCACCTGGTCCCGGAAGGCGCTGAACACGCCGACGCCCGGGAAGCCCGAGGCCAGCGCCTGCGACGCCTGCTGCAGCCAGTGGTGCCGGGCCCGGACGTGCCCGCGCTCGTGGCTCAGGACGGCGGCCAGCTCCCGATCGGTCAACTGTTGGAGCGCGCCGGTGGTCACCACCAGGCGGGAGTCGGGGCCCGGCAGCGACCAGGCCTCCGGGCGGACGCTCTCCAGGACCACCAGCCGCTCCCGGCGGCTCCGGGCGGCAGCGATGGCCTCGGGCAACTCCGGAGCCCGGCTGGTCAGTTGGGCGTGCCGACGATCGCGCACCGCCTTGGCCGTCCGGACCTCCCGGGTGAGCGCGAAAGCCGTCTGCAACCCGCCCGCCGCCAGCACCGCGGCGCACAGCCGGCCCCAGCCCTCGGCGTCCTGCAGACCGTACGCGGCCTCGACGCCGTGCGGGGCCCCCGCGAAGACCAGGGCGCGCAGCTCGGGCAGGGCGGCGGACGCGGCCAGCAGCAGGCTCAGGACGCAGCACAGCAGCACGGCGACGACGAGGCACTGCCACACCAGCAGCGCCAGTACCGGTTCTCGCTCCACCCAGCGGGCCCGGGCCAGCAGCCGGGGCGCGACGGTCGAGAGCAGCAGTCCGAGCAGCAGCAGACCGATCAGGGCAGGCATCGCATGGGCTCCCCGAGTACGCACGGAACGCGACGAGGCGCTCCCTGCCAACCTATGCGCTGGCGACGCCCGGAGGAACGGCTTTCGACCGGCCAGTGACCAACGCCACGCGAGGGGCGGGGCCTTGGCTCCGAGCGGCACCCCTCCGGCGGGCGCGGGCGCGGGCACGGGCGCAGGAGCGGGCTCGGGCGTTGGTTCGGGCACGGATACGGGCACGGCCGCGGCCGCGGTTCCGCGTCTGCGGGGAGGGATCGGCTCACATCGTCAGCAGCATGGCGAACATGCCGATCCCCATGGTGAGGCGGCAGGCCCGCGGCAGTCCGGCGGCGCCCACCACCAGGGTTCCGGCGGAGGTGCGCAGGAGCCGGGCGCCGGCCCAGAGCGAGTACCCGCCGAAGTAGAGCAGCAGAGCGCCGGTCACCAGCGGCGTTCCGGCGCCGCTTCCGTGGTGGTGACCGGTGCCGGCGGCCATCGCGAGGGCCATGTAGGTCATGGCGAGGGCGCCCACCGCGTGGTGCAGCCGGTGCGCCCGGCGGGCCGGGGCGTGTGCGGCGGCGAGCAGGAAGACCGCGGCCGGGAGCCCGAACAGCGAGGCCCAGACGGCGGCCGGGACGGCTCCACCGGTGACGGCCATCGCCGCCATGCCCAGCCCCATCAGGGCCTCGGCGGCGTCCGACTCGCGGGCGATCAGTCGGCGGGTGCCGGCGCGGGGCGGGGCGCCCGCGGTGCAGGGGGAGCGGCGGAGCCGGGTGAGGCAGTAGGCCCCGGCGGCCGCGGTGAGCAGGGCCAGCAGCCAGCTGATCAGGACGGGTCCGTGCAACGGCGGCCTCCCCCGCGATCGGTGACGGGTGGCCCCGTCCCGTCCACGATCACCGTTGCCGCCGGGGCGCGGCCAGGGCGCGCACCGGGGCGCACGGTGGTGTCGGCCGGGGTGCGTCCTCGGGCGCGCACCCCGCCGTACCCGCTCCGGCAGGATCAGCCCTGCAGCCGGCCCGAGGCGACGACCCGGCTGAGGAACTGCCGCGTCCGTTCCTCCCTCGGGTCGCCGAGGACCTGCTCCGGCGGTCCCTGTTCGAGGACCACGCCGTCGTCCAGGAAGCAGACCTGGTCGGCCACCTCGCGGGCGAACCCCATCTCGTGGGTCGAGAGGACCATCGTCATCCCCTGTTCCTTGAGGTCGCGCACCACCGAGAGCACCTCGCCGACCAGGACCGGGTCGAGGGCCGCGGTGATCTCGTCGAGCAGCAGCAGCCGCGGCCCGGTGGCGAGCGCCCGCACGATGGCGACGCGCTGCTGCTGGCCGCCCGAGAGCCGGTCCGGGTACTCCCGGGCCTTCGCCGCCAGGCCGAGCCGCTCCAGCAGTTCCAGCGCCTTCGCCTCCGCCTGGGCCCGCGCGAGCCGGTGCACCCGGCGCGGGGCCAGCGTGATGTTCTCCAGCACGGTCAGGTGCGGGAACAGGTTGTAGGACTGGAAGACCACCCCGATCCGCCGCCGGACGGCGTCCTCGTCGGTCCGGGGGTCGGTGATCTCCTCGCCGTCCAGGAAGATCGCCCCGTCGTCGGTCCCCTCCAGCAGGTTGACGCACCGCATCAGGGTGGACTTGCCCGAGCCGGACGCGCCGATCAGCGCCGTCACCGAGTGCTCGGGCACGGTGAGGTCCACGTCGCGCAGCACGACCTGGCCGCCGTAGGTCTTGCGCACCGACTCCAGCCGGAGCACGTCGGCCGTGCTCATCCGCTCACCTCACCCGTTCGGCCGCACCGCTCGGCCGGCCACCCCGTCTCGTACCCGCCGGTCCGGCGCCCTCCGTGCCGGCCCCGCCCGCGGTGCTGCCCGCGCCCGCCGCGCGCGTTCACACCGCACCGCCCTGGAACCGCCGGCGGTTCGTCCTGGCCGTCAGCCAGTCCGCGAACCGGGTCAGCGGAATGGTCAGCACGATGAACACCAGACCCGCCACGAGGTAGGGCGTGAAGTTGAACGACCGGGCCGCGATGATCTTCGCCGCGTACACGGCGTCGATCGCCCCGCCGATCGAGACGAGTCCGGTGTCCTTCTGCAGGCTCACCAGGTTGTTCAGCAGCGGCGGCACCACCCGTCGGACGGCCTGCGGCAGCACCACGTACCGCATGGCCTGCGCGTTGGTGAGCCCCAGCGAACGGGCCGCGGCGCGCTGGCTCGGGTGCACCGACTCGATCCCGGAGCGGAACACCTCCGACACGTACGCCGAGTACGTCAGCACCAGGGCCGCCCCGCCGAGCAGCAACGGGTCGGTGGTCACGCCGGTGAGCCGGAGCGCCGGCACCCCGGTGATCATCACCAGCAGGCAGATGATCATCGGCAGTCCGAGGAAGAAGTCCACGTACGCGGTGGCCAGCAGCCGGACCGGCAGGAACACCGGCCCGCGCAGCGTCCGCAGCACCGCCAGCAGCAGCCCGAACACCAGGATGAGGGCCCCGCAGCCGAGCATCAGCTCCAGGTTCAGCCGCAGGCCCTTCAGCACCTCGGGCAGCGCCTGGCGGGCGTAGTCGGCGCTGAGGAACGTCCGGCGGGTCACCTCCCAACCGGGCGAGTTGACCACCAGCAGGTAGAGCACGAGCGCCGTCGCCAGGGTGGACGCGGTGGCGATCAGCGCCGACCGCCGGGCCCGGCCGCGCCGGTACGCCTCGTGCGCCAGTCGCCGTTCGGACGGGCGGTAGTCGTCGCCCCCGTCCTTCGCCGGTGCCACCGCCCCGGTGGCCGTCGCCTCGCCGCTCACTTGAGCACCGGTGCCGAGACGGCGTCCGAGAGCCACTGCTTCTCCAGCTTGGCCAGGGTGCCGTCGGAGCGCAGCGCGTCGACCGCCCGGGAGACGCAGCCGGTCAGCTGCGAGCCCTTGTCCAGGACCAGGCCGAACTGCTCGCCCTGCGAGGCGCCCTCGAACTGCCCGACCACCTGTGCCTCCGGCACCTCGGCGCCGGTGATGTAGAAGGCGGTGGGCAGGTCCACCACGAGTGCCTCGACCTGGCCGTTCTTGAGCGCGGCCTTGGCGAGGTCGTTGGAGTCGAACACGGCCGGCTGGACGCTCGGCTTGATGGTGCCGGTGATGGTGTCGAGGCTGGTGGTGCCGACCTGTGCGCCCAGCTTGGCGCCCTTGAGGTCGGCGATGCTCTTCGCCCCCGCGGCCTTGGAGTTCTTCAGGGCGATGACCGCCTGGCGCACGTCGTAGTAGCCGGAGGAGAAGTCGACGGCCTGCTTGCGCTCGCTGCTGACGGACACCTGGTTGATGTCGAAGTCGAAGTCCTTGGCCCCCGGCGAGGTGGCCTTGCCGAAGGGCGCGACCACCCAGGTGACCTTGTCCTTGGGGTACCCGAGCCGGTCCGCGACGGCGTAGGCGACGGCGGACTCGAAGCCCTTGCCGTTCTCCGGCTTGTCCTCGGCGAACCAAGGGTCGTAGGCGGGCTTGTCCGTGCCGACGGTCAGCGTGCCGGCCGTCCGGGTCGCCAGCGCCCCCGGTGCGCAGCCCGCCGCCGTTCCGGCGCTCCCGGACGCGCCCGCGGCGGCCCCGTCGGACTTGGCGTCCTGCGGCGCGCACGCGGTCAGCGCGGCGGCCGCGGCCAGCAGGACGGCGAGGGGCAGGGCGGTGGCGGACGGCTTGCGGAGGGTCATGGCGGGGCTCCAGGGAGAAGGACCGGGCGGGACGGCGGGGGCGGCGGCGCGGGCCGCGAGCCCGGCGGGTCACTTCCCCCCGGTGGCGGCGCCGGAACACACGCGGCATGGTCGGCGTACGGGCCCGCGTCCGCGGCGCCCTTCGAGCCGGATCAGCGACAGCGGCGGCAGCGGCCGCACGCGCGACAGCAGTCGCGACAACGAGAGGGCACCCGGAACAGGTCGGTGTGGCGCTCGGCCACCGTGATCACCGCCGGGAGCATGGCGGGAGGTTCGCATCCCGACGGCGCATCTGTCCAGAACATCCAGAAGCTTGTCCACATTCCGGACAACCGGCCGCGGGCCCAGGTCGCGGCCGCGGTGCCGCGGGGCCCCGACGGACCGTCGGGGGGCGTGCCGCGAGGCCGCGTTGACGCCCGGCCGGCAGTCGGCCCCGGACTCGGCCCCGACCCGCGGCCGGCCCGCCGCCGTCTCGACCTCCGAACCGGCGCGGGATGCGGCGCGGCCCGCCCGGAGCCGACGTGCGGCCGACCCGGGGTCGACGCCGCGCCGAAGCGGAGACGAACCCGGGGCGCCGCCGGAGGTTCGGCGGTCGAGACCCCCTTGAACAGGAGAACCTTTCGTACTTATGGTGTCCCCGTTGAAATAACTCCTGTCGAAGTGAGTCCACGATGCAGAATCTTTCGCCACGGCTCGCTGCGGCGGCCGACGCTCCGGTCTCGACCCTCGCCGGCCACCCGGCCTGGCTGCGCCTGAAGGAGGCCGTCGAGACGCTGCGCCCGCTGCAGTCCAAGGACGGCTCCATCGACCTCGCCGCTGTGCAGCGGCACACCGTCGACCCGCTGGTGGCCACCGTGCGTGCCGCCGTCGAGGAGCTCGCCCCGCACTTCCCGCACGACGCCGCCTACCTGTCCGCCGTCGACGCCGACCTCGCCAAGTGGGCCGACACCGGCTACCGCGAGCCCGACTTCCTGGACTCGCTGCTGGCCTTCCAGCCCGCGGAGCAGCGCGAGGACGGCCTCGAGCACCTGGTCGTCTTCCCGATGTACACCCAGAACGGCAACCCGGACCGCAACCTGGAAGCCGTCCTGCTGAGCGTCGTGTGGCCCGACTGGCTGGCCGAGCTGGAGCGCACCCGCTTCGACAACCCGATGTTCGTGCCGATCACCTTCACCGACTTCACGGCCGGCTACGACACCAACTCCGCCGTCCTCTTCCCCGAGACGGTCTCCGTGCGCAAGGCGCCGGAACGTTTCACCTGGGGCGGCATCTTCTGTGACCGCGAGGCCGCCCGCTTCCGCGCCGTCACCACCAGCGCCGTCCAGCAGCTCGGCCTGGAGATCCCGGCCGACGCCGAGGGCCTGCTCCAGGACCAGCAGCGCGCGCAGGAGACCTTCGTCCTGTGGGACCTCGTGCACGACCGTACCCACAGCCACGGCGACCTGCCGTTCGACCCCTTCATGATCAAGCAGCGCAGCCCGTTCTGGATGTACGGCCTGGAGGAGCTCCGCTGCGACCTCACCACCTTCAAGGAGGCGGTGAAGCTGGAGGCCGAGGGCAACGCCCACGCCCGCGACGTCCAGTACGCGATCCTCTTCGACCGGATGTTCCGCTTCCCGGTCAGCGGTGACCGCGTGCGCAACTACGACGGCCTCGGCGGTCAGCTGCTCTTCGCCTACCTGCACAAGAACGGCGCGCTGAGCTGGCGCGACAACCGCCTCAGCATCGACTGGGAGCGGGCCCCGCAGGTCACCAACGAGCTGTGCGCCGAGATCGAGACCCTCTACCGCGACGGCATCGACCGGCCCAAGCCGGCCCACTGGATCGCCGCCTACGAGCTGGTCTCCCGCTACCTCACCCCGCACCCCGCCTCCACCTGGGCGAAGGGCTCCGAGGCGCTGCCGCTCGACATCACCGACGGCAAGGCCCTCAACAAGGCGCTGTGCGACGCCGTGCTCCCGGACGAGTTCCCGCTGAGCATGTTCTACGAGGCCCTGTCCAAGAAGCTCGGCGGCGTCATCGCCGCCACCGCCGGCATCACCGGCGCCGGTATCCAGGGAGTCGCCGCGTGACCACGACCGCCAACGCCCCGCTGGCCGGCAAGGTCATCGCCGTCGCCGGAGCCAGCGGCCCGGCCGGTCAGGCCGTGCTGCGCCGCCTGACCGCCGACGGTGCCACCGTGATCGGCGCCGACATCGACGCCCAGCGCCTCGAGTCCGCCCTGGACGCCACCCGGATCGCCGTGCGCGGCGCCAAGGTCAGCGGACAGGTGATCGACCTGCTCGACCCGCAGGAGGTCCACGACTGGGCCGACCACCTGGAGGCCGAGCACGGCCACGTCGACGGCCTGTTCCACCTGGTCGGCGGCTGGCGCGGCAGCAAGACCTTCTTCGACAGCCGGCTGGACGACTGGGACTTCCTGCACGACACCGTCGTGCGGACCCTCCAGCACACCTCGCTGGCCTTCCAGCCCGCGCTGGTCCGCAGCCCCGCCGGCCGGTACGCGATGATCTCCGCCGCGGCCGCCCACAAGCCCACCGCCGGCGGCGCCGCCTACGCGGCCGCCAAGGCGGCCACCGAGGCCTGGACCCTCGCCATGGCGGACTCCTTCAAGAAGGAGACCACCGACCCCGACGGCGAGCCCACCGCCGCTGCTGCGATCCTGGTCATCAAGGCGCTGGTCAGCCCCGAGATGCGGGCCGAGAAGCCGGACGCGAAGTTCGCGGGCTTCACCGACACGGCCGACCTCGCCGGACACCTCGCGGGCCTCTGGGACCGCCCCGCAGCAGAACTGAACGGACAGCACCTGTGGCTGACAGCCCGATGACCGACCCCACCGGCACGGACGCGGTACGGCGGCACGACCCCGCCGTCCGCGGCTTCGCCAGCGACAACTACGCCGGCATCCACCCGGAGGTCCTCGCCGCGATCGCCCTCGCCAACGACGGCCACCAGGTCGCCTACGGCGAGGACGACTACACGACGCACCTCCAGGACGTCTTCCGCCGCCACTTCGGGGACAAGGCCGAGGCCTATCCCGTCTTCAACGGCACCGGCGCCAACGTGGTCGCGCTCCAGGCCCTGCTCCCGCGCTGGGGCGCCGTGGTCGCCGCCGAGACCGCCCACATCAACGTGGACGAGGGCGGCGCCCCGGAGAAGATGGGCGGCATCAAGCTGCTCACCGTCCCCACCCCGGACGGCAAGCTCACCCCCGAGCTGCTCGACCAGCAGGCCTGGGGCTTCGGCGACGAGCACCGCGCGCAGCCGCTCGCGGTCTCGATCACCCAGAGCACCGAGCTCGGCACCCTCTACACCGCCGACGAGATCCGCGCGATCACCGAGCACGCCCACCAGCTCGGCATGCTCGTCCACGTCGACGGCTCCCGCCTGGCCAACGCCGCCGCCTCGCTTGGCCTGCCGCTGCGCGCCTTCACCACGGACGTGGGCGTCGACGTGCTGTCCTTCGGCGGGACGAAGAACGGGCTGATGCTCGGCGAGGTCGTGGTGGTGCTCAACCCCGAGCGGGTGCGCAACATCAAGTACCTGCGCAAGACCTCGATGCAGCTCGCCTCGAAGATGCGCTTCGTCTCCGTGCAGTTCGAGGCGCTGCTCTCCGGCGACCTCTACCTGCGCAACGCCGGCCACGCCAACGCGATGGCCAGCCGCCTGGAGGCCGCCGTCCGCAAGATCGACGGCGTCGAGGTCGTCCGCCCGGTCCAGGCGAACGCGGTGTTCGCGATCCTCCCGCGCGAGGTGAGCGAGCGGCTGCAGAAGCGCTACCGCTTCTACTTCTGGAACGAGCACACCGGCGAGGTGCGCTGGATGTGCGCCTTCGACACCACGGAGGCCGACATCGACGCCTTCGCCGCGGCCATCGCCGAGGAGATGGGCCGCGCCTGACGGTGCCCGAACGACGGATCGTCCCGCCCTGCAGCCGCAGGGCGGGACGATTTGCTTGTGGCGGGCCCGGCCCCGTACAGTTCCGGAGTCGCCGCGAGAGAGCGGGGACAAGCGGAAAGCGAATCCGATGAAATGAAACTCCGGGAAAACGGAGCGGAAAACATCTGATAAGCTGGAAACACGAAAGAACGAAGCGCCCGGAGGGCCTGCTGGAAGGCAGACCGAAGGAAGTGTCCGTTCCTTGAGAACTCAACAGCGTGCCAAAAGTCAACGCCAGATATGTTGACATCCCCGGCCTCGATCGTCTGATCGGGGTTGGAGATTCCTTTTGAAATAAAACACAGCGAGGACGCAGTGCGCGGGATCACCCTATTCCGGTGGTTGCCGTGCCGCTCAACGCGAGTGTGGCCCGATTACGGGCAGACATTCACGGAGAGTTTGATCCTGGCTCAGGACGAACGCTGGCGGCGTGCTTAACACATGCAAGTCGAACGGTGAAGCCCTTCGGGGTGGATC
>NZ_JBFAZB010000027.1:0-114746 GCF_040681575.1 Kitasatospora sp. NPDC051702 | reverse complement strand
GCTGCAGGAGACGGCGTTCGGCGTGCGGGTGCTGATCGCGGACGTGCGGGGCAAGGGGCTGCAGGCGGTCGGGGCGGTGTCGGTACCGGGAGGGTTCCCGGTGGCGCCGTCCCGTCGTCCCGCCCTGGCGCCGTCCCGTCACGGCGCCCGTCCCCTCGTCCCGTGCCGGTGCCCCCCGGCCCGGCCGCCGGGTGGGGGCCACCGCCGCGCCGTGGGACCGCGGGGGCGGTGCGGCGCCCGTCGAGAAGCGACCCGTCGTCCGTCGCCCGGCCGCCGGCCGGACCGTCCCCGCCGCGGTAGCGGCCGCGGGCGAGCCGTCCGCTCCGGCACGAGCACGGCCGCGGGCGAGCCGTCCGCTCCGGCACGGTCGCCCCCGGCGCCCACCCCCGCGGCCCACCCCGCCCCCGGGAACCACGAGTGCCCCGCGCCGGTGGCCGGCGCGGGGCACTGCGGGCGGACCCTCACGGACTCAGGGGTTCAGCACCCAGGCGGAGTGGTGGGCGGTGAAGCCGATGTGCGGGTAGTACTCCGTCGCGGCGGGGGCCGACAGCAGGACGATCTTGGCCTGCGGCGCCTCCTTGCGGGTCGCCTCGATCAGCTCCCGCCCGATGCCGGACCGCTGGTGGCTGCGGACGACGGCGATGTCGGACAGGTAGGTCACGTAGGCGAAGTCCGAGACGCTGCGCGCGATGCCCACGAGCTCGCCGTCGACGCGGCAGGTGACGACCAGGTTCGCGTTGCGCACCATGGCCGCCATCCGCTCGGTCTCGTCGACCGGTCGGCGCTCGCCGAGGCCGGACTCCCGGTAGACCCGCAGAACCTCCTCGAGGTCGAGGTCGGGACCGCTCTCCCGCTCAATGCTCCAGCTCACGAAGGCTCTCCAGTCGCTTGTAGATGACGTCATGGTGGACCAGGAAGCGCTCCGGTCCCAGGTGGTCCGTGGCGACCCCCTCGGCCCTGAGCCGGCCGAGGAAGTCCTCCCCGTTCGCGGCGTCCTGGATCATCCGGTAGGTCCGCTCCCGCTCGCTCCCGCCCTCCAGCAGGTCGGCGAGCACCGCCGAGCTGTACACCAGCCCGTTGGTCCGGTCGATCGCGTCGCGCATCCGGCCGGGGAAGACCTGCAGGCCCCGCACCAGGTCGGTCGCCGAGGTCACCTGGTAGTGCGCGACGGTCATGGCGTCCGGCAGGACGACCCGTTCCACGGAGGAGTGGGACAGGTCCCGCTCGTGCCAGAGCGCCACGTTCTCCAGCATCGTCCCGGCGTACCCGCGCAGCAGCCGGGCCAGCCCGGTGAGGCGCTCGCCGGTCGTCGGGTTGCGCTTGTGCGGCATGGCGCTGGACCCCTGGTACGCGACGGTCCGGGGCTCCTCCACCTCGCGGACCTCGCTGCGGGACAGCAGCCGCACCTCGACGGCGATCTGCTCGACGCAGGCGCCGAGCGTGGCGATCGCCGCGACGAGCTGGGCGTGCCGGTCGCGGGCCACGACCTGGCTCGGCGCCGGCTCCACGCCGAGGCCGAGGGCCGCGCACACGTGCTCCTCGACGAAGGGGTCGATCAGCGCGTACGTCCCGACGGAGCCGGAGATCGTGCCGACCGCGACCTGCTCGCGCGCCTGCCTCAGCCGCCCGACCGAGCGGTCGACCGCGAAGGCGAAGCCGGCCAGCTTGTGGCCGAAGGTCGTGGGCTCGGCGTGCATGCCGTGGGTGCGCCCGATGCACGGGGTGTCCCAGTGCTCGACCGCCCTCTCCACCAGCACCCCGCGCAGGCGGGCCGTGGCGCCGATCAGGACGTCGCAGGCCCGGGCCAGGGTGGACCCTAGCGCGGTGTCCACCAGGTCGTAGCTGGTCATGCCGTGGTGGACCCAGCGGGCCGAGTCGTCCGGCAGGTCCTCGCAGAACGCGGCGAGGAAGGAGAGGATCTCGTGGTCCCGCTCGCGTTCGAGCTCCGCGACGCGCGCCGCCGACGGCACCCGCGCCCGCCGGATGTCCGCCAGCGCGCCCTCGGGCACCCGCCCGAGCAGTGCCTGCGCCTCGGAGGCCAGGACCTCCACCTCGGCCCAGGTGGTGTACCGGGCCTGGTCCGACCAGAGCTCCGCCATCTCGGGCAGTGAATAACGGGGTATCAAGACCGACGTACCTCCTCGGGGATGGCCACCGGGCCCCGCGGACGCGAAGGCACGGCGCAGCGGCTTGCTCAGGCGGCCTTGCGGACGATCTCCACGGCCTTGCCGTCCAGGAGGGTCTGCACGGCGTCCTCGCCGGCGATGTCCATCTCCATGTCGTGCAGGCGGCCCAGGACGAACTGGATGACCTTCTCGGTCTGCGTCTCCTCGGTGCCCTCCCAGACGAGGTCCGGGAAAACGGTCAGGTAGACCTTGTCGTTGCCCTGCGAGTAGATGTTCACTTCCATGATGTCGCGCAGCGCCATGCGAGCGTTGTAGATCAGGCTGTTCATGGGTGCCACCGTCTTTCGGTATCGGATTTCCTGCGGCTTCGTCGCCACACGCGGTGACCCCATGGTGGTGGGCCGCCGACGGTGCTGACTTCTTCGATGTTGCCATCGTCGACCCCGTGAAAACGAGGCCCGCGTTCATCCCGTTCAACTGCGCGAAATCCGCAATCGAACACCGCCGCCAATTGCCGGTGATTGACAGAAAAAGCCGCCACTGGGGAACATCGATGCAGCCCATAAATGCGTCAGGCCGTCTCACAAAAAGCATCCGGAGTGCCATGAAAATCCTGTTCATCACCACAGGCAGCCAGGCCACCTACTACGCCGCCGCCCCGCTGGCGACGGCCGCGCGCAACGCGGGCCACCAGGTCATCCTGGCCGCCCACGAGCCGTGGGTGGAGACCGCGGAGGCCATCGGCCTGCCCACGTTCTGCTTCACCGTCGACCCGATCCGGCACTTCATGCGGATCACCAACCCGGGCCGGGGCCTGCGCTTCCCCCGCGAGCTCGGCGACCAGGAGATGATCGGTCAGGGCCGCGGCTTCGCCCGGATGGGTCTGGCCGGCGTGGAGTCCCTCCTGGAGCTGGCGAAGGACTGGACCCCCGACGTGGTGGTCGGCAGCTCGCAGAGCTACGCGGCGATGCTGCTCGCCGCCCACCTCAAGGTCCCGTACGTCCGTCAGGTCGAGTACCTGGGCATCCCGCTCACCGGCATCGACCCCGGCGCCGAGGAGGAGCTCCGCCCCGAGCTGGAGCGCCTGGGCGTGGACGGGCTGCTCAAGCCCGACCTGCTGCTCGACTCGACCCCGCCGTCGCTGCGCCCGTCCCACGACCCCGCCGCCCAGTCCGTGCGCTGGATCCCGAGCAACCCGCAGCGCCGGCTCGAGCGGTGGATGTACACCAAGCCCGAGGGCCGTCGTCGCGTGCTCGTCACCTCGGGCTTCCGCAGCCTGATGTTCCGCGACCCGGGCTGGTCCATGCCGCTGCTGGTCAGCGAGCTGGACAAGCTGGGCGCGGAGGTCCTGATCGCGGCCTCCCCCGGTGCCGCCGAGCGCTTCGGCTCGCAGCTGGGCGACGCCCGCGTCGGCTGGATCCCGGTCGACGTCGCCGCCGCCACCTGTGACCTGGCGGTCCACCACGGTGGCGCCACCACCGCCACGACCCTGATGGCGAACGGCGTGCCGCAGCTGATCATCCCGGAGAACCCGCCGGAGTTCCCGCCGAACTACCACCGGGAGGCCATCGCCAAGGCCATCAGCGACTTCGGCGCCGCCAAGACGCTGTGGCCGCAGGAGCAGGAGCCCGACAAGGAGCCGGGCGCCGTGATCGCCGCGGCCTGCAAGGAGCTGCTGGAGACGCCCAGCTACACCGAGCGGACCCAGTTCCTCGCCAAGGAGATCGCGTCCCTGCCGACCCCCGGCGAGATCGTGCCCAAGCTGGAGGCGCTCGTCTGACCCACCCGGCGGGTTCGCCCCCGGTGACCCGGATCGCCCCGAGACCACGGAGCCCCCTCCGTCGGCTTCGGGGCGATCCGCGTTTTCCCGGCCCGCGCGCCGACGGCGGCCCGTCAGCCCGTCAGCCCGTCAGCCCGTCAGCCCGTCCGGGCAAACGGAATGCCGGCCGGTGAGACTACCGGCCGGCATGGCGACGATCTGGTGCACGGGATCAGGGGGCGACGAGGGCCTCCAGCTCCCGCAGCACCTCGGACGGGGTCGGCAGCGACGCACTCTCCTTCGCGAGCAGCCGGGTCCGCTCGGCGAAGCGCGGGTCCGAGAGGATCTCCCGGCAGCCGGCGGCGATCACCTCGTCGGGGGTCCGGCCCGGTTCCGGCCGGTGCTTGTCGACGATCAGGGCGGCGCCGAAGTCGCGGACGGCCTCCGCGACGGCCTTGCCGTAGCCGTTGTCGGGGATGATCAGCTGCGGCACGCCCGCGTTGATCAGCGTCATGGCGGTGGTCGCGCCGCCGTGGTGGACCGCCAGGTCGCAGGTGGGGGCGACCACGTCCAGCGGGATCCAGCCGATCCGGACGTCGCCGAGCTCCGCGCCGAACTGCTCGGCGGCCTCGGGCAGTGCCGCGATCAGCACCTCGGCCCCGGCCGCGGTGAGCCCGTCGACCAGCCCCCGCAGCGAGCTCCCGGCGGCGTCGAGCACGAGGTTGCGGGTCCCGGCGGTGATCAGCACCCGCTTCCGGCCCTCGGGCCGGGTGTACATCCAGGGCTCGACCCGGCGCTGGCTGACCCGGGGCACCCAGCGCATCGACCGGGCTTCGGGGGCGCCGGCCGGGCGGACGGAGGGCGGGCAGAGGTCGATGAAGAGGTCGGGGGCCGGGAGCTCGGACAGGCCGAGGCGCTCCAGCTCCGGCTGCAGCTCCTCCACCGCCTTGCGGTCGCGGCGCGCCATCGGGGCGATGTGCCAGATGTGCCGGACGTAGGGGACCTTCAGCTTGGCGGCGAGCGCCCGCGGGACGTGGGAGAGGCCGCCGACCACGAGGTCGGGGGTCCAGGCCCCGGTCAGTTCCAGCAGGGCGTCGATGCGGGCGGTGGCGGTCATGGCCTCCTGGCCGTACCGCATGCGCTCGGGGGTGATGCAGACGGCGGGCAGGCCGACCGAGGCCGCGGCGGCCATCAGCGGCTCGTCGGCGGCCACCAGGATCTCGTGGCCGGCGTTCCGGGCGGCCGCGGCGAGCGGGGCGACGCCGAAGACGGCCGCCTGGCTGCCCCCGACGGTGAACAGGATTTTCACGGCGATCGAACCTCTTTCGGTGGGAGGGGAATTCGGTGTTCCGGGACCCCGCTCGGTCAGCCGGCCTGCGCCATTTCCATGATGTATTGGCCGTAGGACGATTTCGCGAGGCGGCTGCCGAGCCGGAAACAGGTCTCCTGGTCGATGTAGCCCATGCGCCAGGCGATCTCCTCGAGGCAGGCGATGCGCACGCCCTGACGGTGTTCCAGGACCTGCACGTAGTCCCCGGCCTCCATCAGCGCGTCGTGGGTCCCGGTGTCGAGCCAGACGAATCCGCGGCCCAGCGGGATGAGCGTGGCCTCGCCGCGCTCCAGGTAGACCCGGTTGAGGTCGGTGATCTCCAGCTCCCCGCGCTCGGACGGCCGGAGTTGCCGCGCGATGTCGACGACCTGGTTGTCGTAGAGGTAGAGCCCGGTGATCGCCATGTTGGTCTGCGGCTTCTCGGGCTTCTCCTCGATCGCGACGAGCCGGCCGCGCTCGTCGACGGTGCCGACGCCGTAGCGCTCCGGGTCGCGCACGGGGTAGCCGAAGAGGACGCAGCCCTCCAGGTCCTGCGCGGCCCGCTGGAGCATGGGCCCGAACTCGTAGCCGTGGAAGATGTTGTCGCCCAGCACGAGGGCCACCGAGTCGTCGCCGATGTGCTCCTCGGACACCAGGAAGGCGTCGGCGAGCCCCCGGGGCTTGTCCTGCTCGGCGTAGGTGAGGGTGATGCCGAGCCAGGAGCCGTCGCCCAGCAGCCGGCGGAACATCTCCTGGTCCTCGGGGGTGGTGATGATCTCGATCTCGGTGATCCCCGCCAGCATGAGGGCCGACAGCGGGTAGTAAATCATCGGCTTGTCGTAAACCGGGAGCATTTGCTTGGAGACACCGAGCGTGATCGGATGGAGCCTCGTACCATTGCCGCCGGCCAGGATGATGCCCTTCACCGTGCCGCCTCCTCAGTGGATTCGTGCCAATTAGGCGAATGACCGCACTTTATATCGGGGGAAGTGGCGACCGAAAGAGACCTTGCGACCCGGGGCCGCGTTTATCCGCGGGTGTTGACGGACAAAGCGGCGGCTACCTACGCTGACCTCATCCCGATTCAGGCACGTGAATTCCTCTTGTCGCTTAGGTGGACCTGTGAAAATCGAAGATCTGTCACCCGTTCACGAATCCGAGCGGGGCCCCGGCATCGGCATCATCGGGTGCGCCGACATCGCCGTCCGGAGGGCCCTGCCGGCGATCCGGCAGTCACCGTTCCACCTGGTGGCGGTGGCCAGCCGCTCCCAGGAGAAGGCCAAGAGCGTCGCGGCCCCGTTCGACTGCGAGGCCGTGGCCGGCTACGACCGGCTCCTCGAGACGCCCGGCGTCGACGCCGTCTACATCCCGCTGCCGAACAGCCAGCACGCGGAGTGGGCGCACCGGGCGCTGAGCGCGGGGAAGCACGTCCTGATCGAGAAGCCCGCGGTGCCCAGCGAGGAGACCGCCCGGTCCCTCGTGGCGCTCGCCGAGGAGCGCGGACTGCTCATCATGGAGAACTTCGCGTTCCTGCGGCACCCCCAGCACGAGCTGGCGCGCTCCCTGCTGGCCGAGGGGGCCATCGGCCGGCTCCGGGCCTTCAACGGCGCGTTCGGCATCCCCCCGACCGACCCGAACGGGATCAAGTACCAGGCCGACCTCGGTGGCGGGGCGCTCTGGGAGGTCGGCTGTTACCCCGTCCGCGCGGCCCAGGAGTACCTCGGGGACTCCGCGCGGGTCCTGGGCGCCGGGCTGGAGTTCGACGGCGGCCTGGGCGTGGACGTCTCCGGGGTGGCGCTGCTGCGCGGCGACGACGGCGTCACCGCGAACTGCTCCTTCGGCCTGTCGCACAGCTACCGGTCGACCTACGACCTCTGGGGCAGCGAGGGCCGGCTCGTGCTGGAGTGGGCCTTCACCCCCTCCCGGGACGCCCGCCCCGTCCTGCGGCTCCAGCAGCGGGACCGCGAGACCCTGATCACCGCCCCCGCCTCGGACCAGTTCCTCGGCGTCTTCACCGCCTTCCACGACGCCGTCCGCGACCCGGCGGCGCGGCCGGCCCACCACCACGAGCTGGTGCGGCAGGCCGCCCTGATGGCCCGGATCCGCGAGCACGCCCTGGGCCAGGAGGGCCCGGTCGGCGGGACCGGGTGAGGCGGTCACGGGAAGGGGAAAGGGAACGGCAGCCGGAGTCCGCGGACTCCGGCTGCCGTTCCCTTTGGCGTCGTGCTGGCGTCGTGCGCCTGCCCGTCCCGCGGTCGTGCGGATGCTCGTGGTGCGGGCGCGTCCCGGTCGGTGGCCGTCCGGCCGGCGGGGTGCTCCGGCGTTCCGGCACGGCCGCTAGCGGCCGCCGTTCACCAGCGCGGGGAAGGGCCGGGGGAGGCACTCCTCGTAGGTGGGCAGCAGGCCGGCCGCCGCCGCCTCGGCCAGGGTGGGCGCCGCGGCGTCCTTGTCCGAGCGGATCGGCTCCTCCTTCAGGTCCCAGGGCAGGCCCAGGGCCGGATCGAGCGCGTCGACGTCGATCATGGTGCCGTGCACGTACTCCTGCGAGCAGAGGTAGCTCATGCAGGTGTCGTCGCTCAGGGCCAGGAAGGCGTGACCGATCCCGTCGGGCAGGTACACCGCCGTCCCCGTCTCCGGGCTCTGGTACGTGACGTCGTAGTGGCCGAACGTCGGCGACCCCACCCTCAGGTCGACGGCGATGTCGAGCGCGCTGCCGCGCACGCAGGTGACGAACTTCGCCTGGCCGGGCGGGACCTTGGTGCCGTGGATGCCCCGGAGGGTGTTCCGCCTCGACACCGAGTAGTTGACCTGGCGGACCGCGAACTCCCAGCCGCTGGCGGCCAGCAGGGCGCTGGTCTTCACCGACTCGAAGAAGTACCCGCGGCGGTCGCTCAGGGTCTCCGGCTCGACGCGGTACGCGCCGGGGACCGTCATTTCCGTGATCAGCACCGAATGCTCCCTCGCTGGCTCAACCGGTCGGGGCCGGACCGGCGCCGGCCGCCTGGGCGATCCGCTGCCGCATGGCCGCGGAGTCGTTGGCGTGCGGGAAGTCCTCCTCGGGGACCTCGACGCCGAGGAAGGCGCAGAGCGGCTCCCACCCCTGCTTGACGTCGTACACGAGGACGTTGTCCGCGCCGAGGGCCCGCACGACCTCCTCGTTGTGCCGGTGGTACGCCTCGATGGCGTGGTCCTTGTCGGTGAACCGGCCGCCGAAGATGCCGTCCCAGACCATCGTGCTGGTGACGCGGAGCAGCCGGTCCTGGTGGGAGCCGGGCTCCGGCGGGTTCTCCGCGCTGCGCAGGACGAACTGGAAGAGGGTGTCGTGGGTGCTGCGGTACCAGCCCTCGGCGTCGCGCACCGTGAGGATCACCTTGGCCTCCGGGAAGGCCTCGCTGATCTGCCGGTAGTAGACGGCGCAGGGGCCGTCCACGGCGGAGGTGCGGCCCTCGAAGAGCGCCGCCCAGTCGGGTTCGGCACCGTCGCAGACGACCTTCTCCCACTCCTTGAGCCGGGTCTCGTCGCCGACGATGTCGAACATGTGAAAGCAGGGGCCGAGACCGAGCCGGTCCAGGGCCACCTGCAGGGACGTGGTGCCGGTCCTGCCCAGGCCGGCGTTGATGAGCTTCAACACGGTGGTCGGGCTCCTTCTCAGCGCCAGACGGCGGGTTCCTGGTTGGTGGCGACGTTGACGCGGTTCCAGAAGTTCACCAGGCCGATGTGCATGACCAGCGCGCCGAGCTGCTCGTCGGTGTAGTACTGCGAGGAGTCCTCCCAGACCGCGTCCGAGGCCATGTCCTGCGGGTCGGTCATCAGGGTGACCGCCTCGGCCATCTCCAGCGCGGAGCGCTCGGCTCCGGTGAAGCAGGACTCCTCGCGCCAGGTGGCGACCTGCGGCAGACGCTCGTCCTTCGGCCCGTCCTTGCCCGGCTCGTCGGTGAGCAGGTAGACCCGGCCGTTGATCTCGCTGACGCGCAGCCGGATGAGGTCGAGGGTCGACTGCGGCACTCCGACCTTGCCGATGACCTCGGTCAGGTCGAGCAGGGGCTGCAGGGTGCCGGGAACGACCAGAGAAGGGTTGTCCATCCGTGGGGTCATCGGGTCTTCTCCTGAGTGATAAGTGCGCCTGAATTACCTTCCGAAACATGCTGCTAGGAGCCCGCCGCATTCGCAAGAAATCCCGTTCAACTGAGGAATGCGCGCAGATGCAACACCGGCAATCGGCAAGTTGCGGGAAATTCGGCCGATGTCCTGTAGTGGACTCGTGTCAGTCCCCACCACAACGACGAGGCAGTCGATCTGCCGCAGCATTCCCGAAACCCGGAAATTCCTCCTCGAAGGTCATTCCACGGTCGCCGGGCACGTGCTGGACGTGCTCGGCGCGATCCGCGCCACGGACCCCTCCCTCGGCGCGTACGTCGAGGTCGCGCAGGCCCGCGCGCTGCGCGAGGCCGAGGCGGCCGACCGTCTGCTGGCCGCCCTCGGCCCGGCCGCCTTCCGCGACCGGCCGCTGCTCGGCGTCACGGTATCGGTGAAGGACCTCATCCAGACAGAGGGCCTCCCCACCAGGCGCGGCTCGCTGCTGCCCAACCGGCGGCCCGCCGCCGACGCCCCGTCCGTGGCCCGGCTGCGGGCCGCGGGCGCCATCGTCGTGGGGAAGACGACGACGTCGGAGTACGGCTGGAGCGCGAGCACCGTGTGCCGGGTCTCCTCCCCCACCCGCAACCCCTGGGCGCTCGGCCGGACGGCCGGCGGCTCCAGCGGCGGCTCGGCGGCCGCGGTGGCGGCGGGCCTGTGCACCGCCTCGCTCGGCACCGACGGTGCCGGGTCGGTGCGCATCCCCGCGGCGTTCTGCGGCGTGGTCGGCTTCAAGCCCTCCTACGGCCGGATCCCCTACGTGCCGCCCTGCCCCGAACGGCTCTCGCACGTCGGGCCGTTGGCGCGGACGGTGGCGGACGCCGCGGCGCTGACGGCGGTGCTCGGCGGCGCCGACCCGCGCGACCCCGACTCGGGGACGACGCCGCTCGTGGCCGCGGCGGAGCCCGCCGGGCTGCGCATCGGCTGGATCGAGTTCCCGGGGACGTCCGGGCCGGTCCGCGACGTCACCGAGGGCGTCCTGCCGGTGCTGGCCGCGCTGGGGCACCGGGTCGACCGGATCGAGGTGCCGTTCCCCGACCCGTACCGCGCCCTGGTGGACATCCTGGCCGCCGCCGACGCCCACGGCACCGCGCCGGAGGACGACCCGGGGTGCGACCCGGGCCGGCTCGCGATCGTGCGCTACGGCCGCTCCCTGGGCGCCGCCGCGGTGGCCCGCGCCGAGGAGACCAGGCTCGCCCTGCGGGCCCGGCTGGCCTCGGTGATGGAGTCCCACGACCTGCTGGCGATGGCGACCGTCCCGATCGAGGCGTTCGCCGCCGAGGCGATCGCCCCGCCGTGGGCGGCCGACCCCGAGGACCTGCGCTGGCTGTCGTGGGCCCCCGCGGCCTACCCGTTCAACCTGACCGGCCAGCCCGCGCTGTCGCTGCCGGTCGGCCTCACCCCGGCCGGGCTCCCGGTCGGGCTCCAGCTCGTGGGCCGGGTCGGTGCCGACGGCCTGGTGCTCTCGACCGCCGAACTCGTCGAGACGGCGCTCGGCCTCACCCTCACTCCCCCCGGCATCACAACGGAAGGAAGATGATCATGGTTTCCAGGTCATGGTCCCTGCACGGCGGCGACGAGAGCGTGGGGCGCCCCTCGTTCGTCGCCGAGTTCGGGCTCTGGGACGAACGGCAGGCCGCCGCCGCCGAGCAGGTCGAGCTCCAGCTGGACGAGGTCGACCTCGTCCGGGTCGTGTTCTGCGACCCGCACGGGCTCGCCCGCTCCAAGACCGTGCCCGCCGGCGTGTTCCGCTCGGTGCTGCGCAACGGCATGGACTTCAGCGCCGGGCCGTTCCTCTTCGACACCGGCCACGCCGTCGCCGTCGACTTCCTCGCCGACGCCGGCGTCGGGGTCGGCGAACTGCGCGGCGCCGGCGACTTCGTGCTCGTCCCGGACCCGCGCACCTTCCAGGTGCTGCCGCGGACCGAGCCGCGGACCGCCTGGGTGCTCGGCGACGAGTACCTGCGCGACGGCACGCCGCACCCGCTCTCCGCCCGCAACGTGCTGCGCCGGGTCTGCGCCGACTACGCCCGGCACGAGCTGTCCCCGGTCATCGGCCTCGAGGTCGAGTGGTACCTCACCCGGCTGACCGGCGGCCCGGTGGGCAACGAGGGCAACGGCTTCGGCCTGCAGGGCCCGGCCCCGCAGGTCGAGGCGGTGAACCCCGGCTACCAGTTCAACCTGGACAGCGCCTACGACTCGGTGGCCCACGTCGCCGACCCGCTGGCCGCGATGCTGATGCGGCTCGGCCTGCCGCTGCGCTCCTTCGAGCACGAGTCCGGCCCCGGGCAGCTGGAGACCACCTTCAACCCGATGCTCGCCCTGGACGCCGCCGACGCCATGCTGCTGTTCCGCACCCAGCTCAAGCAGGAGTGCCGGCGGCGCGGCTACCACGCCTCGTTCATGACGCTGCCCCGTCTGGACAGCTTCGACCCCAGCGGCTGGCACCTCCACCAGTCGGTGACCAGCGCCAAGACCGGCGTCAACCTCTTCGCCGAGGGCGACGGCCTGCAGGACGCCATCTCCGCCGAGGGCCGGGCCTACACCGAGGGCCTGCTGTCGCACGCCCGCGAGTTCTGCCTGCTCTCCGTGCCGACCGTGAACGGATACCGGCGCCTGGCACCGGAGTTCACGCTCGCGCCGACCTCGGTGGACTCGCGGTTCGAGGACCGCAGCGCTATGGTCCGGATACTCAGCGGCGGCAGCTCGACCCACGTCGAGAACCGGATCGGGGAGCCCTGCGCCAACCCCTACCTGGCCATCGCCTCCCAGCTGCACGCGGGCCTCGACGGGCTGCTCGCCGGCGTTCCGGAGCAGCCCGCCGCCCACCGGCCGCTGCCCCGCACCCTGCACGAGGCGCTCGAGGCCTTCCGCGCGAGCGACCGCGCCGAACGACTGCTCGGCGCACCGCTCAAGTCCTGCCTGGCGAAGCTCAAGGAGAGCGAGGCCCGCCGGTTCGACACCTGGTGCGCGGCCGAGCTCCCGGAGAGCGCGCCCGGCGGCGTCACCGAATGGGAGCAGCGCGAGTACTTCGGCGCGTTCTGAGCCACCCGCACGGGCGCCCGGCCGCCGGGCGCCCGCCGCACGAGCAGTCCCGCACGACCTGACGGGCCACCACTTGTGAGGAGAAGACCATGCCATGGGTGAAGGACACTCCTTCAGTCACCACCACCGCGCGTGAGGAACGGATCGCCCGGCGGTCCCGCGACGAGAACTGGAAGAAGCCGCCGCGCCGCATCGAGACGTCCGAGTGCATCACCTGCGACACCTGCCTGCGCAGCTGCCCGGCCGAGTTCGGCGCGATCTTCGACAACGGGCTCAACGTCCAGATCATCCCCGAACTCTGCTCGGGCTGCCCCAAGTGCGTGATGGTCTGCCCCGTCGACTGCATCTACGTGGACGAGGAGTGGACCGCCACCGAGGACCGGATGTGGGACCACGTCGACCTCACCGCCAGGGGCACTTCATGACCCTGCCCACCGAGCGGGACGACACCCTCACCCGCAGCGCGGCGCTGGCCAAGGCCCGGCAGAGCCGGCGGCCCAGCCGGCTCGGCCGCCCCGCCGGCGCCGGCGGGCCCGACTACCTGACCCCCGAGGACTCCGGCTTCCCGGCGCTGCTCGCGCAGACCTGGCGGCGGGCCGCGGCCGCGCCGGACCTCGCCACCGCCGTGGACACGCTGCTCACCCTCGCCGGGCACGTCCCGGCCGACATCCAGCTGCGGGCGCTGCCCGTCGAGGACGAGGCCGCGCTGAAGGTCCTGGTCGGCCGGTCCTGGCGGGACGACGGCCGGGCCCCCGACCGGCCCGGGGACGCCGCCACCGCGTTCCTCGGCGAGATCGGGCTGGACCGCAGCGGCCGGCTCGCCGTCCGCGTCCCGTCCCGGGGCGCACTGAGCGACACCGCCGACCTGGTCGACGGCGTCCTGCGGGTGCCCTGGACCGCCGAGGACCTCGCCGCCTACCGGACCGAACTGGCCCTGGCCGCCGAGCGCTGGCGGCAGTCCGTCGCCGACGGCCGCCGGTGGCTGGCGGCGGCCGGCCCCGAGGGCCGGCGCGAGCTGCTCGACACCCTGAAGGAGGCGGCGCTGCGGACCGCGCCGTTCGTCCTCTACGTCGGCGAACGCCAGTACACCAACTTCCGCGACCGGAACAACCTGACCGGCAAGACGCTGCGGCCGGGCCACCCCGACTGCACGCTCACCAGCCTGGGGACGGTGCCGCTCGACCTGTGGGCGGACGGCGACGTCCTCCTGGTGGTCTGCCTCACCCTGCTGGTCCGCTCGGCCGGCTACGCCCGGATCGAGGAGGCCAACGGGACCCAGCTGACGCTCGACCACGTGGCCCTGCTGCTGGAGCGGACCCGCACCGCCTACAACGCGGCCGCCGGGGAGCTGCCGCCCGTACCGGCCCCGGACGGGCACGGGGTCGCCGCGCTCGACGCCCTCGCCGGGGCCCTGGCCGCGCGGCGCCGGGAGCTCGTCGGGAGGGTGCAGCTCTACCGGGAGATCTACGGCCCGCTGATGCACAAGATCGAGCGGGTCGCGGGCCCGGTCAAGGACGACGCCCGCCGGCTGGAGGCCGAGCTCTGCGCGCGGCTGCGCGAGCGGCTCCCCGTCGCCGGGGACACCCTCGACGAGCTGACCGCCTCCGTCGCGGCGTCGCCGGACTGGCTGGCCGGACCGCACGGCGCCTTCGGCACCGGGCTGGAGTCCCTGGTGCACGAGAGCGTGCGCGCGGCGACCGCGGTGTTCGACGCCGACTTCGCGATGAGCCGGGGGATGCGCTCGCTCCCCGCACTGATCGCGGCGCTGCGCGCCGAGGAGTACGCCAGGATCGCCGAGTGGGAGATCCCGCACTTCTTCTGCTGCGTCGTCCCGTCGGAGGACTCCCGCCGGCTCTTCGGCGGCTCCGCCGCGCACCTGGCCGACACCGCGTGGGCGATCTCCTCGCGGATGCAGTACAACTCGTGGCACTTCCTGGTCGGCAACCTCCCGAAGGTGCCCGAGATCGCCGCGCGCGACCACTTCGTGCCGCCGGTGATCCCGGACGTCGCGTACTACTCCGACCAGCACCACAACGGCCACGTCGCGGCCCGGGTCCGCTTCACCGTCCGCAGCCCGCAGGCCGTGGAGGTGCTGGGGCGGACGTTCAACGGCTTCATGGACCTGCGGCTGCTGCGCTGCGAGGGCCTGCCCTTCGACGAGCAGGACCTGCTGGCGGCCCACCGGCTCTCCGGGTTCGTCGCGCGGGCGACGAGCCGGGCGGCGGCGCTGGTCGCCGCCGGAGCGCAGGTCGAGGTCTCCTCCTTCGACTCCCGGTGGCACTGGGACTCGATCGCCGGCTGACCGCACGAACCCCGAAGGGGCCCCCGGCTGACTGCCGGGGGCCCCTTCGGGGTTCGTGCGGTGCGGGGGTCAGACCGCCACCGGGTCGCCCGCGGAGCGGGTGTGCACCGGGCGGTAGCCGTTCCAGTCGGCGCTGGTGATCAGCGAACCGCGCTTGGCCCCGAAGCCGCTGCGGGCGGTGGACCAGTCGGCCTCGGCCTGGGTGCGGAAGGCGTCGTAGGCCTCCTTGCCGGCCCACTGGGAGTAGACGACGACGAAGTCGTTGTCGGTGCCGACCGTCGCCAGGGTGCTGTCGCCGCCCTGCAGGTTGCGGGACCGGATGCCGCGCAGCACGGTCCGCGAGCGGTAGCCGGGGACGTCCAGCAGCCAGGAGTGGGCGGTGCTCTCGTGGGCGACCAGGGCGCGCTGGTCGGCCGGGTCCACGCCGAGCACCTCGATGACGGTGTAGTCGTCGCGGTCCGGGGAGACCTCGGTGACGTCACCCAGCGACGGGTGGCGCAGGCTCGACTCCACCTCGTTCTGCATCAGCCGGACGTAGGTGGTGATCTCCCGGAAGACCGGGACGGTGTGGTGCTTGAACTCGCTGTCGTTGTACCGGGACTCCAGGTCGTCCATGCCGCGCCACTGGATGAAGTTCAGGGTGCCCGGGGTGTGCTCGCCGCGGTGCACGGTGCTGGAGATCCAGCCCGGGAAGTCCGCGGTGTCGACGATCTTCGACATCTCCTTGACCAGCGTGTCCACGCGGTCGCGGGAGTCGGTCTTGAACAGGTTGAGGACGGTCAGGTGCCCGTCTTCGGGGTTGATGAACGGCATGATTCCTCCTTGGTTAGCGTGGACTTGGTCAGCGTGGACGTGGCTGGCGTGGAACGCCCGCGGTGGCGGGGCGTCCGGTCCTGGTGTCCGTCTCAGTGGGTGTCACGGGGGGCGCCGAAGAAGCGGCCCAGGGCGTCGGTCAGGCCGGCCGCGCCGGAGCCGCCGGAGCCGATCCAGGCGATGTAGCCGTCCGGCCGGACGAGCAGCGCCTCGACGTCCGCGAGCGCTCCCTCCGGCCGGGCCGCCGTGGTGACGACCGGGACCCGGTCGGTCCACGGGGCCGCGGCGGCGGCCAGGGCCTCGTCGCCGCGCAGGTCGAGGACGACGCCGCGCCCGCCGTGCAGCAGCCCGAAGACGGTCGGCGCGCCGTCCGGGCCGTCGGGGAGCGGGAACTCCGGCAGCCGCCGGCCGAGCAGCGGGTGGTCGCCCTCGGCGGCCCCGTAGGTGATGTCCAGGCCGGTGACCATGCCGACCAGGTGCTTGCGGACGTCCTCGTGGGCCATCAGTTCGGCGAAGACCGCGCGCATCGGCGCCATCTCGGGGCCGCCCAGGTACAGGCTGCGCTGGGAGAGCGTGTTGGCGAGGATGCGGTCCCCGACCGGGTGGCGCTCGGTGTGGTAGGTGTCCAGCAGCCCCTCCGGGGCGTGGCCGTGGATCTCGGCGGCGAGCTTCCAGCCGAGGTTGACGGCGTCGCCGAGGCCCGCGCTGATGCCCTGCGCGCCGATCGGCATGTGGATGTGCGCCGCGTCGCCGGCCAGGAAGACCCGGCCCCTGCGGTACTCGGAGGCCTGGCGGGTGGAGTCGGTGAAGTAGCTGAGCCAGCGCGGGGTGCCGCTGCTGATGTCCTCGCCGGTCACCCGCTTGAACGCCTCGGCCACCTCCTGGAAGGTGGGCGGTTCGGTGGTCGGGCGCACGCCCGCGCCGCGCTCGAAGACCACGACCCGGGTGGTGTCCGGGCCGACCGGCAGCACCACGACCATGCCCGCGTCGCCGAGCTCGCCGGTGGGCCGCAGCCGCACCTGGACGTCGGTGACGTCGGCCATCAGCATCTCGATGGTGGCCTCGTGGCCGGGGAAGTCGATGCCGGACAGCTTGCGCACGGCGCTGCGCGCGCCGTCGCAGCCCACCACGTAGCGGGCGCGCAGGGTGCGCGGGCCCTCCGGGGTGTCGGCCCGCACCTCGACGCCCTCGTCCCCGGCGGTCAGGCCGGTGAGCTCCCAGCCGCGGCGGATCCCGGCGCCGAGTCCGGTCGCCCAGGTGTGCAGGATCGACTCGGTGAGCGCCTGCGGCACCCCGCGCACGCCGAAGTTGCCGCCCGGCACGATGGTGTAGTCGAGCGGCATCCCGCCGAAGTGGCCGATCGGGATGACGCCCATGTCGCCGAACCGTTCCAGCAGTCCGCGCTGGCCGAACTCCTCCATGGTCCGGGCCGAGAAGCCGAGTGCGCGGGACTGCCGCATCGGCTCGGTCAGCCGTTCCAGTACGACGGCCTCGACCCCCGCCAGGCGGAGTTCGCCCGCGAGCATGAGACCGGTGGGGCCGGCCCCCACGATGATCACGTCCGTGTCAAAGTCCTGCACTGTCCTCTTCCTGCCTTCCCTGCGCATCCGTTCTTCACAACCGGTCGTTCCTCACGGGCGGGCGTCGAGATTGCTCGCCGTCGCCGTCAGGTGGGCGCGGACCTGCTCCAGGCCGATCAGCTCGGCGAGGACCGCGCGCAGCGGCTCGGCCTCCGGGCCGCCGAACATCAGGTGCTCCTGGGCCGCGACGTGGTCGAGGACGCGCGCCGCGACGGGGCGCCGCTCGTCCTGGTAGGTGTCGAGGAGTCCGGGGGCGGCCGTGCCGTGCACCGTCGCGGCGAGCTTGCGGCCCAGGTCGACGGCGTCCTGGAGGCCGAGGTTGAGCGCCTGGCCGCCGACCGGCGGGTGCCAGTGGGCGGCGTCGCCGGCCAGCAGGACCCGGCCGCGCCGGTAGGCGTCGGCCAGGCCCTTCGCGGTGTCGAAGGCGTCCAGCCAGATCGGGGTGCCCCCGGAGACGTCCTCGCCGGTCACCCGTGCCCAGGCCCGGACGACCTCGTCGAACCCGGGCGCGCCGCGCCGCCCGGTCACGGCGTCGCCGAACGCGTGCACCATCACCCGGGTGACGCCGCCGCGGGTGGACGCCACCGCGAAGCCCCCGGGGAGCCGTTCGAAGCGGCGGTCGCGGATCCGCAGGCCGGTGAGGTCGGCCCGGAGCAGTTCCCTGGTCGCCGCCGTCTCCGTCACCGGGAAGCCGGCCAGCCGGCGCACCGTGCTGCCGGAGCCGTCGCAGCCGACCAGGTACCGCGCCGTGATCCGCCGCGGGCCGTCGGGGCCCGCGGCCTCGCAGCGCACGTGGTCCGGTGCGGCGGTGAGGCCGGTCAGTTCGTGCCCGCGCAGGACGGTGGCGCCCAGTTCGACCGCGCGGGCGCCCAGGGCGGCCTCGGTGCGGTACTGCGGCACCTTCCAGTTGCCCCCGAAGGGGCTGTCCACGGGCGACAGTTCGAAGCCCAGCCCGCCGAAGTGCGTCCGCGGCTCGTGCGCGGCCTCGGCGAGCAGCGCGCCGAAGCCCCGCTCGTGGAGTAACTCCGCCGTACGCGTGGTCAGTTGACTGGCCCGCGACTCGGTCATCGGGGTGGTCAGCCGCTCCAGGACGACCACCGGGACGTCGGCCCGCCGCAGCTCGCAGGCGAGCAGCAGCCCGACGGGGCCGGCGCCGACCACGACGACCGGCGCGGCCCCCCGGGACGGGTTCACGACTCGGCGCGCCCGCTGCGGACACCCTCGGCGTGGGCCTTGGCGAGGCCCAGGGTGGCCAGGCTGTTGGTGCTCAGCGCGGTGCGGACGAACTCCTGCGCGGTCCGCACCGTCGCCTCCGGACCGAGCACCGCGGCGATGTTCTCGGTGTTGATCCGCACGGTGTGCCGCGAGGTCACCGACACCCCGCCGCCGGCCCGCTCCTCGATGAGCCAGCGCCCGGTGTGCAGCGTCATCAGCGCGGGCAGGACGACCTGCTTGTAGACGATCGCGGTGGACGGCCGGCAGACCCGGACGGAGCGGGTGGTGTGGGTGCTGCCGTCCTTGGTGCGGGTGTCCATCTCCAGGATCTGGAGCCCCGGCTCGTCCTCCTCCAGCGACACCCGGGCGACGTGCGGCAGCCGTTCCTGCCAGAGCTGCGCCTCGTTCAGGAAGTCGTAGACGTCCTTGCCGTGGCCGTCGACGGTCACGGTGTCGTCGAAGGTGATCAGCTCGTCGGGGCCGGACGCCTCGGCGCTCGACTTCAGCGCCCGGAGCTCCGAGGCGCTGTTGCGGTCGACGGCCTCGCTGATCCAGTCGAGGTCGGCCGGGTCGTCGGTGGCCGCGTAGAAGTCGTGCAGCAGGCGCACCCGGCAGGAGCTCCCGGAGACGGGCTCCACCACCCAGGCGCCGCCCATGGCGCCGACCGGGTGCTGCGAACGGACCTGGCGGAACGCCACGCTCATCCGCTCCGGGTCGTGCAGGCGGCTGGAGGTCCAGGTCTTCGCGGCGCCGTTCGCCGTCGCCCAGAGCCGGATCAGCTCGGTGTCGCCGTCCTTCTCGACCACCTCGGCGTGCACGGTCGGGGGGAAGATCTCCGGCCACCGGGTGACGTCCGCGATCAGGGCGTACACCAGTTCGGCGGGGGCGGAGACGTTGATCTCGTGCTCGGTCTCACGGACCGCGTTCTCGGTCACGTTGGTTCTCCTCTCGGTTACGAGGCCCGTAGGCCCTGTCTCGGACCCGGGGCGTGTCCGCCGGACGGGCCCTGCCGGGCCTCGCCGAACCAGCGCCGCAGCGCGGCGTCGAGACCGCCCCCGTCCGGCGCCGTCCAGGCGATGTAGCCGTCGGGGCGGACGAGCACCGACTCCGTCGCGGCGCCGCCCTCCTCCGGTCCGGCGGGGAACTCCCGCACCCGGACCAGGTCGACGCGGTCGGACCAGCCGGCGGCGGTGCGGGCGGTCTCCCCCGAGGCGTCGGCGGTGATCAGGACGCCCCGGGCCGGGTGCAGCAGCCGCGCGGCCCGCACGGAGCCGCCGTCGGCGAGCTCCAGCTCGCGGTCGGCCAGCCGGCCGCCGAGCAGCGGGTGCGCCGCCGCCCCGGGCGCCGGCCCGCCGACCGGGTAGCCGATGTCGAGGCCGCTCACCATGCCGGACAGGTGCCGGGCCGCGGCCGGGATCGTCACCAGCTCGGCCATGACGGCGCGCAGCGGCTCGACCGACCGGCCGGCGAGGTTGAGGACGCCCTGGGCCAGGGTGTTGCGCAGCAGCCGCGCGCCCACCGGGTGGCGTTCGGCGTGGTAGGTGTCGAGCAGGCCCTCCGGGGCCCGCCCGCGGACCGTCGCCGCCAGCTTCCAGCCCAGGTTGAAGGCGTCCTGCACGCCGACGCTCAACCCCTGGCCGCCGGCGGGCAGGTGGATGTGTGCGGCGTCGCCGGCCAGCAGCACCCGGCCGCGCCGGTACTCGGTGGCCTGGCGGGTGGCGTCGGTGAAGCTGCTCACCCAGCGCGTCTCGCCGTGGTGGATCGAGTCGCCGGTCAACCGCTGCCAGGCGTCCGCGACCTGGGTGAACGTCACCTCGCGGCCGCGGTCGGGCGGCGTCCCGTTCTCGCAGACGATGATGCGGGTGTAGCCCTGTTCCAGCGGCGCCGACATCACCATGCCGTTCGGCAGCAGCTCGCCGATCATGCGCGGTTTGATGTCGCAGCCCCGGACGTCCGCCAGGTACATCGCGCGGGTGGCGTCGGAGCCGGCGAACTCGAAGCCGGCCAGCCGCCGGACGGTGCTCCGCCCGCCGTCGCAGCCCACCAGGAAGCGGGCCGAGTACTCCCGCTCGCCCTCCGGCCCCCGCACGGTCGCGGTGACGCCGTCCCCGCCCTCGGTCAGCCCGGTGAACCCGTGGCCCCGGCGCAGGGACACGCCCAGCTCCAGCGCCCGGCCCTCGAGCATCTCCTCGACCTTGTACTGGGGGGCGCCGCGGACGCCGAAGTGCGACCCCTCCAGCACCCCGAAGTCGATCGGGATGCCGCCGAAGTGCCCCTGGCGGGTGGTGGTGATGTTCTCCAGCCGCTCCAGGATCCCGCGCTGGTGGAACATCTCGGTGGCGCGCGCGGTGAACCCGATGCCGCGCGACTCCCAGCTCCGCTCGGCCCGCTGCTCGAAGACGATGACGTCGGCGCCGCCGAGGCGGAGCTCGGCCGCGAGCGTCAGTCCCGCGGGACCTGCCCCGATAACAATGACATCGGTATCCATGTTTTCTTGTCCTGAGCCTCGACTTCTGCGATGGGGGACCGGCTCACCTGCCGGGATCAGGCCGGGATCGCCTCGATGATCGAGATCGGCGCGGTGGTCGGGACGGCCCGGGTGAGCGTGAAGCCGGCCTTCGCGAACAGCTCGGAGTACTGCTCCAGCGTGCGGTCCTGGGCGCCGAGCATCAGCATCAGCCAGAGGTCGATGGAGTGGCCGAGGTGGTGCTCGTTGTTCTCCGGGAGCACGTACTCGACGACCAGCAGCTTGCCGCCGGGGGCCATCGCCTCGCGGGCGTTGCGCAGCGCGGTGACGGCGTCGGCCTCGCTGAAGTCGTGGATGATGTGCTTGAACAGGTAGGCGTCGCCGCCGGTCGGCAGCGCGTCCAGGTGGCCGCCGTGCGCGATCGTCAGGCGGTCGGCGACACCGGCCGCCTCGAAGAACGCCGGCGAGTCGACGGTCGCGGCCTCGGAGTCGTACAGCACGCCCTTGACGTCCGGCGACTGCTGCAGGATGCCCGCCAGGAGGCCGCCGCGGCCGGCGACGACGTCCACCACGGTGCCGAACTGCGAGAAGTCGTAGGCGGCCAGGATCGGGTCGGTCTCCGACTCCGAGAGGCGGCCGAACGCGTTGAAGAAGACGCCCGCGTACTCGGGGGTCGCGTGGAAGAACTCCAGCGCGTTCATGCCGCGCAGCTTCGGCAGGTTGGGCTCGCCGGTCTCCACGGCGGTGAAGAGGTGGCCCCACTCCTCCCACAGCAGGGGGTGGCTCATCAGCAGCGCGAAGCCGCGCATCGAGTCGGTCGCGTCCTCGCGGAGCTTCTCGGACAGCGGCGTCTGCTCGTAGCGGCCGTCCGGGCGGACGGCGAACACCCCGTGGCCGGCCAGCGCGCGCAGGATGCGGTGGGTGGACTTGGCGTCGGCACCGGCCCGCTTGGCGATCTCCTCGACGGCCAGCGGCCCCTCGGCGAGGATGTCCGCGACGCCGAGCCGGGCGGCGACGGAGATCGCCTGGGTGATCACCGCGCCCTGGATCAGGTCGAGCAGCGAGTAGGAGTCCGACTGATCACGGACCTCGGGCGATGCGGACATGGCTTTCCCTTCAGAGCGCCTTTTCGTGGATTACCCGACGATAGGTCGGCGCTTATCAGGGCCGCAACCCGGCATTATGGGAATTGACTGTCGAACGTTCAACTGAAGAATTGAGGCAGTTGAACGCGATGACCTCGACCACCCCTCGACCGGGAATCCGGCCCATCTTGTCAGCTTGTTCCGACCCCGCACACACCCCGAAAAGGAGCAGGCGGAATGGCTGACAACGGACAGCAGGTAGCACTGATCACCGGCGGTACCAGCGGAATAGGCCTGGCGGTCGCCGAGACCCTGGCGGGCCAGGGATTCCGGGTCTTCCTCTGCTCACGGAACCCCGAGAGCGTCCGGGCGACGGTCGAGAAGCTGCGCGCGGACGGCCACCGGGCCGACGGCCTGGCCGCCGACGTCCGCAAGCCGGAGGACGTCGCCCGGCTCGTGGACGCCGCCGTGGAGCGGTACGGGCGGGTGGACGTCCTGGTCAACAACGCCGGCCGCAGCGGCGGCGGCGCGACCGCGGAGATCGCCGACGAGCTCTGGTACGACGTGATCGACACCAACCTGAACAGCGTCTTCCTGGTGACCAGGGCCGTGCTCAAGTCGGGCGTGGTCGAACGCGGTTGGGGCCGGATCATCAACATCGCCTCGACCGGCGGCAAGCAGGGCGTGGTGCTCGGCGCCCCCTACTCGGCCTCCAAGCACGGCGTCGTCGGCTTCACCAAGGCGCTCGGCCTGGAGCTGGCGAAGACGGGCGTGACCGTCAACGCCGTCTGCCCCGGCTACGTGGAGACCCCGATGGCGCGGCGCGTCCGCGAGGGCTACGCCGCCCACTTCGAGACCACCGAGGACGCCATCCTGGAGCGCTTCCAGGCGAAGATCCCGCTCGGCCGCTACTCCACCGCCGAGGAGGTGGCCGGCCTGGTCTCCTACCTGGTGTCCGACGTGGCGGCGCCGGTGACCGCGCAGGCGATCAACGTCTGCGGCGGCCTCGGAAACTACTGACCGCGACCGACCGAGACCCCCGAGGAGCCGACCTTGCCGCACGACGAACAGATCCCGGTGGACTTCTGGTTCGACCCGACCTGTCCCTGGGCGTGGCTGACCTCCCGCTGGATCCTGGAGGTCGCACGGCACCGGCCCCTCGACGTCCGGTGGCACCTGATGAGCCTGACCGTGCTCAACGAGGGGCGGACCGACCTGCCCGAACGCTGGCACCGGGACCTCGCGCTGCGGATGGAACCGGTGCGGGTCTGCGCCGCCGCCGCCCGGAAGCACGGCCCGGAGGTGCTGGGCCGGCTGTACACCGAGCTCGGCACCCGGTTCCACCTCGGGAGGGCCCCCAAGGAGCGGTCCACCTACGAGGCGGCGCTGGCGGCGGCGGGGCTCGATCCCGCCCTGGCCGACGCGGCCGGATCCGACGTGTTCGACGGCGCGGTGCGCGCCTCGCACGACGACGGGATCGGCCGCGTCGGCACCGACGTGGGCACTCCGGTCCTCGCGGTGGGGGACGTGGCGTTCTTCGGCCCGGTGGTGACGCCGACCCCGCGCGGCGAGGCGGCCGTGCGGCTCTGGGACGGCGTCCTGGCCGTGGCCGGGACCGACGGGTTCTTCGAACTCAAGCGCACCCGCACCCGCGATCCGATCTTCACCTGAACCCCGCCGTCAGCCCCGGGAGGCGGCCAGCGGGGAGGTCCAGTTGTCGCCCAGCCAGGTCTCCAGGGAGACCAGGTCCGGCCGGATCCGGCGCAGTTCGGGCAGGTCGGCCCGGTAGCCGTCGCGCTCGAACCAGTCGAACATGTTGGCGAGGTCCTCGCGGGCCGCGCGCAGCGGCTCGATGGGCAGCTGCTGGAAGCGGGTCGGCACGCCGGACACCGCCTGGAACGCCGCCGCCATCTGCGGACCGGTCAGCTCCTCGCCGGCGATCTCGACCACCCGGCCGAGCCACGCCTGCGGGTCGTCGAAGGCGTCCGCGGCGAAGGCGCCGATGTCGCTGGTCGCGATCAGCTGCACCGGGGTCTCCGGATCCAGCCACATGGCCAGCACCAGCTCGCCCGCCACCGGGCGCGGGGCGATGTCGAGGAGGATGTCGTGGAACATGACCGGCCGCAGCACGGTCGTCGGCAGGTCCAGCGTCCGCAGGTACTGCTCCACCTCCAGCTTGCTCTCGAAGTGCGGGACCCTGGTGTCCCGGTCCGCACCGCCCACCGAGCTGTAGACGAAGTGCCGCACGCCGGCGCGGACCGCGGCGTCGGCCACCGCCCGGCCCTGGCGCACCTCGGCCTCGCAGCCGCCCGGGCCCCGGAAGGTCTGGACGCTGAACACCCCGTGCACGCCGCGCATCGCCTCGAACAGCGACTCCCCGTCGTCCAGGTCGCCGCGGACCAGGACGGCGCCGGCCTCGGCGAGCGCGCGCGCCTGCGCCTTCTCCGGGTCGCGGACCAGGGCGTGCACGGTGCGTCCGCGGCGCAGCAGCTCACGGGCCACCGCCCCGCCCTGCCGACCGGTACCGCCCAGCACCAGAATCGTTTCTTCTACCGCCACTGTGTGTCTCCGTGTCTCGTGCCCCCCGGGTCCCCGCCCGGTCCGGCGCTCGGTTGTGATGACCGCGAACGGCCGCGACCCCGCGCGGGATCAGGCCGCCGACATGACCTTCAGCTGCAACAGCGAGTTGACGTAGTCGACGAGGTCCCGGGCCGTGTCGACGTCGCCGACCTCGTCCTCGAAGAGCGCTATGCCGAACTCCCGCTCGATCCGGCTGTGCGTCTCGAGCAGGGCCAGCGAGTCGTACCCCAGCTCCTCGAAGGTGCGGTCGGGCGCCTCCTCGAGCGGCAACGCGTCCTCGGCCTCGCCCGCGCACTGGCGCATGATGGTCTGGAGGTCACTGATCGTGATCTGGAGCAAAGCCGTTCCTCTTTCTGGTTGGGGACGTTCCGCGCTACCACGGAATGGATCCGTCGTCCGCCAGGCACTCGCCCGACGGGCCGGCCTCGTCCAGCAGGGCGAGCCGGACCGCGATCACCGCTCCCTCGGCGGGCGTCCGGTGACCTCGGTGGTGGTTGATGTCGGTGGCCACCACTCCGGGGAGGGCGGCGTTGACCTTGATCGGGGTCCCGCGCAGCTCCTTGGCGTACGCGACCGTCACCGCGTTCAGCGCGGTCTTCGAGGACTGGTAGGCGATCATGTTGACCCCCGCCAGCGGGGACCCCGGGTTCGAGTTCAGGGTCAGCGACCCGACGTGGCTGGACAGGTTGACGATGCGCCCGGCCGCGGAACGGCGCAGCAGCGGGAGCATCGCGTTGGTCACGGTGACCACGCCGAAGACGTTGGTCTCGTAGACCTCCCGCAGGTCGTCGGCGGTCGCCTCGCTGGGCGCCCCGGTGAAGCCGCCCGCGACCCCGGCGTTGTTCACCAGGACGTCCAGGCGGCCGTACCGCCGCTCCACCTCCCGGGCCGCCCCCTCCACCGAGTCGCGGTCCGTCACGTCGATCCGCAGCGGCACCGCCGTGACGCCGTCGGCGGCCAGCGCGTCGGCGGCCTGCTTGCCGAGCAGCTCGTCCCGCGCGCCGACGAGGACGACCACCCCCTGCTCACCGAGCTGCCGCGCGATGGCGAATCCGATGCCCTTGTTGGCACCGGTGATGAGCGCGATCTTCTCGACCGGCACGTCTCTTCCTTTCGTGTGGGGCGTTCCGGGCCCGGCGCGCCGCCGCACCGGAGCCGGGGCCACGGAACGCGCGAGACCGGGCGGCCCGCATTCGAGGGCCGAATTGCTCACGCATTCACATTGCTGGTCCGCAATTGCCGGGTGCACCTCCGACATTGCCGTGCCCGATTTCCCGTTCAAACGCGCTGAATCCACAGTCGAACGTTCGACTGCTGCGTGCGCATTCAACTCATTGCAGTCGAACACCGCACTGGGTAGCTTCACCATGGCCAACTATTGCCACAGCGCAGAGGGCCTGAATATGAAAACAGCTGACGTCATCGTGGTCGGTGCCGGGCCGGTCGGCCTGCTGCTGGCCGGAGAACTCCGTCTCGGCGGGGTGAACGTCGTCGTCTACGACAAGCTTTCCGCCCCCACCGACGAGTCCCGCGCGCTCGGCTTCAACCGGCGCGCCGCCGAATCGCTCGGGCAGCGCGGGCTGCTCCCCCGGCTGGGCGAGTTCCGGTGGGGCCCGATGGGGCACTTCGGCGGGGTCCGCTTCGACCTCGACATGCTCGACGAGGACCACAGCGGCGTGCTCGGCCTGTCCCAGGTCAGGACCGAGACGGCACTGGCCGGTTGGCTGGCCGACCTGGGCGTCCCGGTGCGCCGCGGCCGCGAGGTGACCGGACTGCGCGAGGAGGCCGACGGCGTCGTGGTCTCCTTCGAGGGCCCCGACGGCCCCGGCGAGGAGACCGCCGGCTACCTGGTCGGCTGCGACGGCGCGGGCAGCACCGTCCGCGCGCTCGCCGGCATCCCCGCCACCGAGTGGGCCGCCACCCGGGGGATGTACACCGCGGAGATCACCGGCGTGGCCCTGCGCCCGCGGCCGATCGGCGAGCGGCTCCCCGGCGGCAGCATGGTGGTCTGCACCCCGCTGGGCCCCGGCCGCTTCCGCGTCGTCATCCACGACCTGTCGCTGCCCGCCCGCCCCGAACCGGGTGCGCTCACCTTCGCCGAGGTCGCCGACGCCTGGCAGCGGCTCACCGGGGAGTCCATCCACGAGGCGCAGCCCCAGTGGCTCTGGGCCTGCGGCAACTCCGCCGCGCTGGCCGAGGAGTTCCGGCGCGGCCGGGTGCTGCTGGCCGGCGACGCCGCGCACGAGATCCCGCCGCTGGCCGCCTGGGGCCTCAGCGCCGGCCTGCAGGACGCCGCGAACCTCGGCTGGAAGCTCGCCGCCACGATCGCCGGCCGGGCCCCGGAGGGCCTGCTCGACACCTACCACGCCGAACGCCACGCGGTCGGGCGGGAGTTGGTCCGCAACGCCCAGGCGGCGCAGAAGATCTACCTCGGCGAGGCCGCGATGGAGCCGATCCGCGAGGTGATGGGCGAGCTGCTGGCCCACCGGGACGCCGCCGAGCAGATCGCCGGCATCGTGAGCGGCCTCGGCATCCGCTACGAGCTCGGCAAGGGCGACCACCCGCTGCTCGGCCGGCGCCTGGCGCCCGAGCGGGAGCTGACCCTGGCCGACGGCACCCGCACCCGCGTCGCCGACCTGCTGCACACCGGGCACGGCCTGCTGATCACCACCGGCCAGGACGACGGGGCCGCCGCGCACGCCACCGGCCGCACCGGCCTCGACCTCGTCACCGGCACCTGGACCACCACCCCCGACGAGCCCCTCGACACCGTCCTGGTCCGCCCCGACGGCTACGTCGCCTGGACCGCCCCCGGCAGCGACGACGACCTCACCGCCGCTCTCGACCGCTGGTTCGGCCCCGCCCGCGCCCCCCGCACCGCCGGCCGGTGACCGGCCGCATCGATCCGAAGAGGAGCGAACACATGACCAGGGACGTGATCGTCGTCGGCGCGGGCCCGGTCGGGCTGATGACCGCCGGCGAGCTCAGGCTGCGCGGCGTGGACGTCGTCGTCTACGAGCGGCTGGCGGCCCCGACCAGGGAGTCCCGCGGCGCGAGCTTCACCAGGCGCACCGCCGAGTGCTTCGACCAGCGCGGTCTGCTGGGCCGGCTCGGCGCCACCGAACCCGCCGACAGCCACTTCGGCGGGGTGCCGATCGACCTGCGCGGGCTCGCCGAGGACCACCACGGGCACCGCGGGATCTCCCAGTTCCGCACCGAGCGGATGCTCGAGGAGTGGGTCGTCGAGCTGGGCGTGCCGATCCTGCGCGGCCACCGGGTGACCGGCCTCCGGGAGACCGACGGGGGCGTCGTGGTGGCCTTCGAGGGCCCCGACGGGCCCGGCGAGGACACCGCCGGGTACCTGGTCGGCTGCGACGGCGGGCGCAGCACCGTCCGCAAGCTGGCCGGGATCGACTTCCCCGGCACCGAGGGCGTCCGCGGCTTCTTCAGCGCCGACGTCACCGGCATCGACACCCGCAAGCGGCGCATCGGCGAGGACCTGCCGGGCGGCAGCATGGTGATGGCGATGGACCTGGAGAACGGCGTCACCCGGATCGTCGTGCACGAGGCCGGCACTCCGCCGCGCGACCGCGACTCCCTCGTCTTCTCCGACCTCGCCGACTCCTGGCAGCGGCTCACCGGCGAGTCCATCCACCACGGCGAGTGCCGCTGGATCAGCTGCTTCACCGACGCCTCCCGGGCCGCCGCACAGTACCGGCGCGGCCGGGTGTTCCTGGCCGGCGACAGCGCGCACATCCAGCCCCCGGCCATGGCGCAGGGCCTCAGCGTGGGCGTCCAGGACGCGGTGAACCTCGGCTGGAAGCTCGCCGCCACGATCGCCGGCCGGGCCCCGGAGGGCCTGCTCGACACCTACCACGCCGAACGCCACGCGGTCGGCGAGCAGTTGGCGCGCAACGCCCGGGCGGCGATCGAACTACGGCTCACCGGCGCGGACATGGACCCGGTCCGCGGCATCATGTCCGAGCTGGTCGCCCACCGGGACGCCGCCGAGTACCTGGCCGGGATGCTCAGCAACCTCGGCATCCGCTACGAGCTCGGCAAGGGCGACCACCCGCTGCTCGGCCGGCGCCTGGCGCCCGGCCGCGAGCTCACCCTGGCCGACGGCACCCGCACCCGCGTCGCCGACCTGCTGCACACCGGGCACGGCCTGCTGATCACCACCGGCCAGGACGACGGGGCCGCCGCGCACGCCACCGGCCGCACCGGCCTCGACCTCGTCACCGGCACCTGGACCACCACCCCCGACGAGCCCCTCGACACCGTCCTGGTCCGCCCCGACGGCTACGTCGCCTGGACCGCCCCCGGCAGCGACGACGACCTCACCGCCGCCCTCGACCGCTGGTTCGGCCCCGCAGCACGGGACTGACGCACCGCCAGAAAGCACCGCCGAGGGTCCAGGAACCCTCGACCGGGGGTCCAGAGCCCCCGGCCACATTGCCAAGAAACCGTCCCGGCGCCGGCCGTCGGCGCCGGGGCGGCTCTACGACACCGTAACCACGAAGGAGCTGGTGGAATGGCTGGCAGCGAACGGGACCAGGTGAACGGAAAGCCCCACGTGGTCATCATCGGGGGTGGTATCTCGGGCCTGGCGGCGGCGTTCTATCTGCGCAACGAGCCGGTCCGGGTGACCGTCCTGGAGGGCTCGGACCGGATCGGCGGCAAGCTGCTGGTATCCGAGGTGGCGGGTGTCGCGGTCGACGAGGGCGCCGAGTCGCTGTACGCCAACCGCGTCAAGACCACCGGGCTGATCAAGGACGTCGGCCTCGGCGAGCAGATCATGTCGGCGGGCGTCACCGCCTCGGCGATCTGGACCAGGGGCGACATCCGCAACCAGCCCGACCGTCAGTTCATGGGCGTGCCCTGCGACATGGACGACCTCGCCAAGTCCGGCGTGCTGTCCGCGGCGGGCGTCGACCGCGCCCGGCAGGACCTCGCCCTGCCCTCGTTCGACCGGGACGGCGACGTCTCGGTCGCGTCCTACGTCGGCGGCCGGCTCGGCCAGGAGGTCGTCGACCGCCTCGTCGACCCGTTCCTCGCCGGCGTCTTCTCCGGCCGCGCCGAGGACCTGTCGTTCGAGGCCACGCTGACCCCGCTGGCCAAGGCGTCCGGACGGCACGCCTCGCTCGCCGACGCGGCCGGCTCGCTCGTCCCGGAGCTCGCGCCGGGCGAGAAGCCGCCGCCGGTGAGCGTCGCCAAGCTGGCGGGCGGCTTCGGCAGCCTGCCCGCCGCGCTGGTGCGCGAGGTGCTGGCCGTCGCCCCGGACACCACGGTGCGCACCGGCGCCCCGGTCCGCGAGCTGGTCCGCGGCACGGACGGCTGGAAGCTGACGGTGGGCCCGGCCGGCGACCCGGAGCTGATCGAGGCGGACGCCGTCGTCGTCGCCGTGCCGGCCGGCCCCGCGGGCAGCCTGCTCGCCGGGGTCTCCGGGACGTCGGCGGCGGTCTCCGCGCTCACCGAGGTCCCGTACTCGAGCGTCGCCGTGGTCACCCTGGCCTACCCCCGCGCGGCGTTCCCCGGCGGGCTCTCCGGCCGCGGCTACTCGGCCTACCGGGTGCCGGCGGTGGAGGGCAGGGCGGTCAAGGAGGTCACCTTCACGACCGTGAAGTGGCCGCACCTGGCCGGCGAGGTGGAGATCGTCCGCTGCTCCTTCGGGCGCTTCGGCGAGGACCACCTGCTGCAGCGCGACGACGCCGACCTGGTCGCCGTCGCCGCGGCCGAGCTGGCCGAGGCCACCGGCGTCACCGGAGCCCCGGTGGCGTCCCGGGTGAGCCGCTGGGCCGACGCCCTGCCGCAGTACACCGTCGGCCACCTGGACCGCGTGCAGCGGATCCGGGACACCGTCGCGGCCCAGCCCGGGCTCGCCGTCTGCGGCGCGCTGTACGACGGCGTGGGCGTCGGCGTCTGCATGACCACCGCGCGCAAGGCCGCCGACCAGGTCGCCGGCTGGCTGCGGAAGGACGCCGCCGAGCGCTCCGTCGCGGTCGGGGTCTGAGCGGTCTCGCCCGGAACGGTCCGCCGTTCCGGGCGACGGCCTGCCCGGTGTCCCCGGGAGCCGGCACCCCGCCCCCGCCCGACGAGGACGGCGGCGCGGCGGGACCCGCCCGGAGAACGAGAAGTGGCCGTGCCCGATCACCGGGCACGGCCACTTCTCGTCGGTGCTCGCGGGTCAGCGCCCCAGGACGGCGGCGAAGACCCCGGTCAGCACCTGCTCCGGGTCCTCGGCCCCGGCCGGGCTGCGCCAGGCGACGTGCTGGTCGGGGCGGACCAGCAGCGCGCCGGCGTCGGTGATCTGCCGGACGGCCTCCCACCCGCCGTCCACGTCCGCGAACTCGGCGCCCGCGCCGACGACCGCCGTGACGAGCTGGACGTCGAGCCGCTCCGCGATCCGCGCGGCCGCCTCCGCCCACGGGGAGCCCTCCGGCCCGGTGATCAGCGTGAAGCCGGTGCGGCCGGTCAGGTCCAGCGTCGACAGCCGCTTGCCGTCCTTGGTGATCCAGGCGTGCGGCAGCCGGTGCCCGGGGCGGGAGGTCGGCGTGTGCTCGTTGCGCATCGGGACGCGGACCGGCGGCTCGGTCCCGTCCGGCAGCACCGCGCCGGCCTCGTACGCGAAGCCGACCTCCATGTCGAGGGACTGGCAGCCGCCGCGGTGGGTGTGGAAGATCTCCAGGGCGCGGGCCCGCACGGTGTCCCCGAGCCAGGACGGGTCGAAGTACGACTCCAGGCGCTGCTTGCGGCGCCCCGCCGGGATGTTGTGGCCGGCGCCGACCGCGTCGATCACGGCCTGGTGGTGCACGGCCGCGGAGACCGCCCAGTCGACGTTCTGCCGGCCGATCGGCCGGCGCTCGGCCTCGTAGGTGTCGATCAGGCTCTCGGGCGCCCGCCCGCCCAGCACCGCGGCCAGCTTCCAGGCCAGGTTGTGCGCGTCCTGGATGCCGGTGTTGAGGCCCAGTCCGACTGCGGGCGGCTGCTTGTGCGCGGCGTCGCCGGCGATCAGCACCCGGCCGACCCGGTAGCGGTCGGCGAGGATCGCGTCCACGATCCAGTCCGTCACCTTGTGGACGGTGATCTCCAGGTCCGGGATGCGCAGCAGCTCGCGGATCCGGGGGACGACCGTCTCGGCGTCCCAGCGTCCGGGCGGGCCGGGGGCGAAGTGCAGGCCCCACTGCTCGCAGGCCTTGCCCCAGCTCGGGCCCATCTCGATCAGGTTGCTGGAGAGGTCCGGGTCCTCCGGGCTGAGGAAGTGGGTGATGAGGGTGCCCTCCTCCCACCACTCGGACAGGTCGGCGGAGAAGTAGGCGGTCGTGGTGTTGACCAGCCCGGGCGGGCCCTCCATCCGGATGCCGACCGCCGGGCCGACGAAGCGGCCGCCGTCGGCACCGATCAGGTACTGCGCCTTGACCGTGGTGACCTCGCCGGTCTCCACGTTGCGCACCTCGGCGAGCACGTGGTCGCCCTCGTCGGAGAAGGTGGTCACCTCGTGGTTGAAGAGGACCCGGCCGGGGTTGCGCTCCTCCGCGTGGCGGCGCAGGATCGGCTCCAGCCACATCTGCGGGAGCTTGGCCGGCAGCACCGGGCCGATCGCCGCGTAGGACTCCTCCAGCTCGCCGCCGCCGAAGGCGTCCATCTCGTGGATCAGCCGGCGGTCCAGCGGGCCGTCGCCCGCGAGGGTGGTCTGCCAGCGCACCTTGCCGAAGTACTCCAGCGGAGCGGCCTCGGCGAGCACGTCGTCGGCGACGCCGTGCTGGCGGTAGATCTCCATCGTGCGCTGGTTGAGGTAGTGGGCCTTCGGAATCCTCGACGTCTCCGGATGCCGTTCCACCAGCAGATGCTCAACGCCCTGGTCGGACAGGAAGACGGAGGCGGACAGACCGCATCCGCCGCCGCCGATGATCAGGACCGGAACCTCGATTGCTCCCATATTCGACCTTCCAGAAATGACGGATGCCTTGCCCCGCAGCCTGGCAAGGCGCTCTTCAGCTCCGGTCAAGAACGGGTCGACTCCGGGTGGGCGCACCCCGGCGCCGCAGCGCCTCCGTCCCACCGCGGCACCGCACCTCCGCCGCTCGGCCCCGGGCCCCGGGCCCCGGGCCCCGGTGCAGCGCGCCCCGGCCGGGCGGTCACCGCGGTGACCGGCCGACCGGGGCGCGGGGCGCCCGGGCGCGGGTCAGCCGGCCCAGACGCCGTCGCGCATCATGCCGCGGCCCGCCAGCTCGTTGGCCTCCCGCCAGGCCTGGATGCGCCGCGGCCGGATCCGGAAGTACTGGTAGGGCTCCTTGAGTTCGCGCGGGTCGAACCCGGTCTTGGCGGCGAACGCGTCCCCGGTCTCCCGGCCCAGCTCGGTGAGGTCCACCGGCTCCGCGACGCCGTCGACGATCACCACGTCGCGGGTCGGGCCGAGGCCCAGCCGCACCCGGCCGTCCGCCAGCAGGTTGCGGCCGGTGACCGAGTCGCGCGGCGTCGAGACGAGGATCGCGCTGCCGTCCCAGAGGTAGGACAGCGGGATCAGGTGGACGCCGCCCGGGCCGTCCGGGGAGCCCGAGGACGCGACCCAGAGGTCGACGTCCTCCTCCAGGCGGGCCCGGGTGTCCCGCAGCCGCTCCTCCAGTCCACGCGGTGGCACGTCCGTCATGCTTCCTCCATCGATGTCAGGGAGGCTCCCCGGCCGGGGAGTTCTCCGTCGGTCGCCGGTTGCGCGGTGGCCGCCACGGCCGCGAACGCCCGGACGGCGGCGCGCACTCCGATGATGTCGTGCGCGCGGTGCACCGCGAAGCGCACATGGCCGTTCGGCAGCGGCAGGACGCGGACCCCGTGGCCGGCGAGGCGTGCGGCGCACTCGCCCGCGGCCAGCCCCGGCACCCGCGCCATGACCATGTTGGTCGGCCGGGGCGGGCCGATCAGCTCGACGCCCGGCACCGCGGCGAGCCCGGCGGCGAGCGCGGCGGCCGTCCGGTGGTCGGCGGCCAGGTCGGGGAGGCGGCCGAGCGCGACCAGGGCGGGCGCCGCGAGGACGCCCGCCTGGTGCAGGGAGCCGCCCAGCCAGGTCCTCAGCTCACGGGCCCGCGCGATGAACTCGCCCGTCCCGCACAGCAGTCCGCCGACCGGCGCGCCGAGCCCCTTGGAGACCGAGAAGGCGACGCTGTCCGCGGGCTCCGCCAGCTCCGCCGGCCGGACGCCGAGCGCCACCGCCGCGTTCGCCAACCGGGCGCCGTCGAGGTGCAGGTGCGCGCCGTAGCGGTGGGCGAGCGCGGCCACCGCGCGGGTCGCCCCCGCGTCGAGGGCGTTGCCGCAGCGCATCATGCTGGTGTTCTCCAGGCAGACCACCGTCGGCCGGCCCGCCCCGGCGGCCAGCAGCGCGGCCAGCGCCCCGGGTTCGGGTCGGCCGTCGTCCAGCTGGGGCACCGTCAGCAGCTCCGCGCCGCCGAACCGGCGCAGCCCGTCGGACTCCAGGAAGGCCATGTGGGCGCCGGATCCGACGATCAGCCGCGGACCGGGGGCGCCGGGCGGGCCGAACGCCGCGACCGGGGCGAGCAGGTTCGCCATCGTGCCGGTGGGGGTGAGCAGGGCGTCCTCGGTGCCGAGCAGTTCGGCCACCGTCCGCTCCAGCCGGGTGACCGTCGGGTCGTCGCCGTAGACGTCGTCGCCGACGGCCGCGCCGGCCATCGCCGCGCGCATCCGCGCGTCCGGCACGGTCCGGGTGTCGCTGCGGAAGTCGAGCCCGGCCCCGGGCGGCGCCACCGCGGCCTACCGCCCCGGCCGGTGGGCCACCCAGACGGCGCGGGGCCTGGTGTAGCCCTCCACCGCGTGGACGCCCAACTCGCGCCCGTAGCCGGAGCTCCCGAGCCCCCCGACGCTGACCGACTCCTCGGTGTCGCCCCAGGTGTTGACCCAGACCATGCCGGCCCGCAGGCCGCGGCCGAAGCGCTCGACCCGGTCCGCGTCCGAGCTCCAGACCGAGGCCGACAGGCCGTACCCGGTGTCGTGGGCGAGCGCCAGCGCCTCGTCCTCGCCGCCGAACGGGACGACGGACAGCACCGGCGCGAAGAGCTCCTCCCGCCAGGCCCGGCACCCGGACGGCGTGCCGTCCAGGACGACCGGGTCGACGTAGAACCCGCCGTCGAGGTCGCGCCGCACCCCGGAGCGCCCGGGCGGCAGGATCACCTTGGCGCCCCGCAGCGCCGCCTCCTCCACCGCCTCGGCGGCGCGGGCCGCGGCGGCCGCGCTGATCAGCGGGCCGAGGTCGGTGTCCGGGTCCTCCGGCCGGCCGACCCGGAGGGCGGCGGCCAGCCCGGCCACCCGCTCGACGAACTCCGCGTGCACGGCCCGGTCGACGACCAGCCGCGTCCCGGCCACGCACATCTGGCCGGTGTTGCCGGTGAACCCGGTGACGACGGCCCGGGCGGCCGCGTCGAGGTCGGCGTCGCGGAACACCACGACGGGGCTCTTGCCGCCCAGTTCCAGCGTGACGGGCTTGAGCCCGTCCGCGCAGCGCCGCGCGACCTCGCGCCCCGCCGCCGTCGAGCCGGTGAACGACACCATGCCGACGGCCGGGTGGTCGCAGAGCTGCCGTCCGGTGTCGGCGCCGCCGTACACGGCGCCGAGCACGCCCTCCGGGAAGAGCCCGGCGGCCCGCCCGACCAGGTGGCGGACGGAGAGCGGGGTCTCCGGCGCCGGCTTGACCACGACGGTGTTGCCGTAGGCGAGCGCCGCGGCGACCTTCCAGACGGCCAGCAGCAGCGGGTAGTTGTTCGGGGCGATCGCCGCGCACACCCCGACCGGCACCCGGTCGGTGTAGCTGCGCACGCCCGGGCCGGCCGGGTGGGTCTCCCCCACCGGGTACCGGGCCGCCGCGGCGAACCAGTCGACCACCCGGGCGGCGAAGTCCACCTCGCCGAGGGCGCGCCCGGTGGGCTTGCCGGTGGTGCGCCGCTCCAGTGCCGCGAGTTCGGTGCGCTCCGCGCGCAGCAGGCCGCCGAGCTCCCGCAGGAGGTCGCCGCGGCGGGCCGGGGAGGTGTCCGCCCAGTCGCCGTGCAGCGCCGCCCCGGCCCGGCGCACCGCCTCGGCGACGCCGGGGGCGTCGGTGTCCGGCAGACGGGTGACCGGCCCGCCGGTGGCGGGGTCGAGGAGCGTCCGCCCCCCGGCGGTCATCCGAGGACCCCGGCGCGGCCGGCGAGCCGCAGCCCGGCGTCGAGCGCGGCGACCAGGCCGCGGAAGTCCGCGGGCCCCAGACCGGCCCCGGCGCTGCCGAGCAGCCGCAGCCGGTAGCCGTCCGGGTGCTCCCACCAGGCGTCGCAGGCGCCGAACTCCGCGCTGACGTAGCCGAGGTGGAGGGGCCGGCCGTCGAGGTCGTGCAGCTCCTCGGTGGCGGGGTGCTTGTCCCGAACCGGCGGGAACTCCAGGCGCCCGCCGCCGCCGCGCTGCGCGGTGAGGCGCAGTTCGCCGCCGTCCGCGCAGGTGTAGACGACCTCCAGCTCGCGCACGGCGGCGCCGTCGCCGAAGGTCGCGGCGCTGTCGGCGCGGTACCCGGCGACCGACAGCGGCACCCCCTGCCCGGTGAGGAAGGCGTCGACCTCCCCGGCGGGGACCCACTCGCCCTCGTGCTCCCGCCCCCGGCGGTGGAACAGGAAGACACCGGTGGGCACCGACACCATGTCGGCCCGGTGCCGCGCCCAGTAGCTCAGCTCGGAGAACGGCGTGGCCAGTACCCGCGGCACCGCCTCCGGCACCGCCGGCCGCAGCCCGGCGAACAGGGCGACCAGCTCCTCGTCGGTGAACTCGCCCTCCAGCACGGAGAGTTCGACGGTCGTCCCGGCCAGGCGGGCGCTGCCCGCACGGTTGCGCAGGTAGTCCGTCCCGAGCCACGCCACCCGGCCCCCGCCGATCCCGGACGCCCGGTTCTCGCTGCCCCACAGGCAGGGGTGGTCCGCGGCCGGGAAGGCCCAGTCGTACCGGAACTGCTTGAGCCGCAGCCGGCGCCCGCCGCCGGCGACCTCGGTGCGGTAGCCGGCCGGGTTGGCGTCGCTCCACGGGCTGCGGCCCTCGGCGTCGACCCGCCCGGGCGGGGCCTCGCGGCGGAGGGTCCCGGCGCCGGCGGTGCAGCCCGCGGGCAGCACGGTCGGCCGCCAGACCACGAAGTTGCACCAGTCCTGTGCCAGTTCCTCCGCGATCACCGGGGGCACCGGGTCAAGGTCGGCGGGGCTGTCCAGGATCTGCCAGCGCCACTGCGGGACGGAACTGCTCACCGTGACTCCTCGGGTGGGTTCTGAACTCCGCGAGGTGGTCCAGCCAGGCGGAGGTTGAGGCCAGGAACATCCATTCGCCGACGCCCAGTTCGGCGCGGAGCCCGGCCGGAAGCGGCGGCAGGCCGAAGGGCGCGCCGAAGCCGTCGGCGAGCTCGGTCAGCCGGCGCAGGTAGCCGGGGTCGGTGGGGGTCGGGAACCCCTGCTTGCGGCGGTGCCGCACCGACTCGGGCATCAGGTCGGCGAGCGCCTCCTTCAGCAGCCCCTTGTGGCTGCTGCCGGGCTCGCCGGTGTCCTTCAGGTGCTCGGGGCAGCGGAAGGCCAGTTCGGCGAGGGCGACGTCCTGGAAGACCGGCCGGTCCTCCAGGGTGAAGGTCGACGAGGTGGCGTCCACCATGTCGTTGACGTAGACCAGGAAGCGCCGCAGCAGGTGGTGCCGGCCGCGCTTGAGCGGGGACGCCGTCTTCAGCGCCCGGTACTCGTCCATGGTGCGGGCCCACACATGGTCGGTGACCGCGGACATGTCGACGCCCAGCTCCTGCGCCATCCAGCCGACCAGCCGGGCCCAGACCGGCCGTTCGTCGGCGTGCAGCCGGTGGGTCAGGTAGTGGCGCCCGTGGATGTGGGTGGGTGCGTACGGGTCGACGACGGGGAAGTAGCGGCCGGCCTGGTAGCCCCAGAGCTCGTCGGCGCCGTGGCCCGAGTAGACGACCACGTTCCGGTCGGCGGCGACGGTCCCGTAGAGGTGGTGCATGGCCAGTTCGGCGCCGTGCAGCAGCGGCCGCATCAGCCGGGTGGGCAGCACCGGCACCAGGTCGGCGGCGGCCTCGCGGCCCAGGTCGCAGACGGTCAGCGGGACGCCGAGGCCGGCGGCGACCTCGGCGGCGTACGCCACGTCGTCGCCCGAGCCGCCGATGCCGTCCTGGTAGCGCAGCACGTACCCGTCGACGGGCACGCCCGCCCTGGTCAGGGCCGAGACGACGGCCGTGCTGTCGACACCGCCGCTGATCACCGCCGCCCGCGGGACGTCGGAGACGGCGCGCTCGGCGACCGCCCGGTCGAAGGCGTCCCGGATCTCCTCCGGGGAGACCAGGCCGTCCACCGGGGTGGGCATCCAGTAGCGGTGCGTCCGGGTGTCCGGCCGGTCCACCACCAGGTACTCGGCGGGCTGCAGGGACCGCACGCCGCGCAGCCAGGTGTGGTCGTCCGCCGCGTCCATCCGGATCCAGGAGCGCAGCACGTACTCCTCCGGGTCCACCTCGGGGGTGACCAGGCCGGTGCGCAGCAGCACGCCCTGCTCGGAGGCGAACAGCAGTCCGCCGTGGGTGAAGGCGTAGAACAGCGGCTTCACCCCGAAGTGGTCACGGGCCAGCACCACGCGGCCGGTCGCGGTGTCGTGCCAGGCGAGGGCGAACATGCCGGACAGCGGGCGCAGCGCGGCCGCCGGGTCGGACTCGCGGCAGACCTGCTGGAGCGCGAACTCGGTGTCGCAGGTGGTGCGGCGGGGCCACAGCGGCGCCCCGGGCGCCCGGGAGCCGTAGACCTCGCCGTTGTGCACCAGCACGACCCTGCCGCCGGGGTCGGTCATCGGCTGGGCCCCCGCGTCGCTGCGGTCGCGCACCGCCAGCCGGGTCGCGCACAGCATGACGGTGCCGCACGAGGAGACGTACGGGGCGCCGGCCCCCTCGCCTCGGTGCGCCATGGCCGCGGTCATCGTGCGGCCCAGGGCGTCCAGCCACCCCGGGTCGCGCCGCCCGTCCAGGCTGATGAAGCCCGCTATGCCGCACATGCGTCACGCTCCGGTTCCGGCCACACCCGCCACAGCCCGGCCAGCGCGTCGGTGAAGACGTGCTCGATGCCGTGGTGCCCGCCCTCGTGCTCCCGGTAGTCGTGCGGGACGCCGTGCGCCTCCAGGGCGGCGTGCAGCGCGCGGACCCCCCAGTGCATGCCGTACTCGTCGCGCTGCCCCACGCTCAGGTGGAGCAGGCCGAGGCGGGACAGCCGGTCGGCGTGGGCGGGCAGCATCCGCACCGGGTCGTGCTCCAGCCAGCGCCGCCAGACCGCGTCCCGGAACAGGCCGGTGCCGGGGTCGCAGGGCAGCGCGTCCGCCGGGGTCGTCGCCGGGTCGTCGGCGTAGCACATGCCCATCGCGATGATGCTCATCGCGACCATGAACGGGACGTCGTGCGGGCCGCTCGCGCGGCGGGCCAGCAGCGCGTCGACCCCGCCGGCCGCCCGGACGGTGTCGAGCGTGCCGGGCACCAGCGGCAGGTAGCAGTGCTCGAAGCCGGCGTCGGGCGAGCAGGCGACCACCGAGCCGAACAGCTCGGAGGTCATCCCGGCGACCAGCGCGCCGTAGCCGCCGCTGGACTTCCCGCCGACGGCCCGCCGGGCCGGCTCCGCCAGGGTCGCGAACCGCCGGTCCACCTCCGCCACGACCTCGGCGAGGAACCCGGCGTACCGGCCGGAGGCCGCGGAGTCGAGGTACTGCGAACCGCCGTACGCGGTCGTGCAGTCGGGGACGACGAGCAGCGCGGCCGGCACCCGGCCGTCCGCCATGGCCTCGCGCAGGCGGTCGGCGACGGAGGCGCCGAAGGACAGCGCCCGGCCGCCGAGGCCGGGGTACGCGCCGAAGCCCGGCAGCCAGTACACCACCGGGAAGCGGCGGATCCCGTCGTACCCGGGCGGCAGGTGCACCTCGACCCGGCGCCGGTGCGGGTCGCCCAGCGGGTTGCCGCGCAGGCTGCCGCTGTCGAGGTCGAGGACGACCGGGGCGTTCACGTGCCGCTCGCCTCCCTCAGCGCGCGGTCCACGTGCCGCGTGTAGAACGACGGGTGGTGGAAGACCGCGGAGAGCAGGACGCCGTCGCTGGCCCACAGCGCGAAGGAGCTGCCGAACAGCAGCTCGCCGGAGAGCAGGGCCTCCAGCGTGCTGGCCGCGATCTCGGTCCAGCCCTCCGCCCCGGTCAGGTGGCTGCGGGCCGGCCCGGCGCCGAGCCTGGTCACCCGGCCGGCCACCGGGTCGAGCAGGAAGGAGCTCTCGCCGCCGGGGTTCTCGTACAGCGAGACGACGTGCCGTCCGGCGCCGCCGTCCATCGCCCGGTACCAGTAGTCGGTCGCCACCAGGCGGTCCAGCAGTTCGCGCAGCAGGTCCTCGCAGTTGCGGGTCTGCCGGCCGACCCGGTCCGCGGCGGCGTCGAACGGCGGCACCCGCACTCCGGGGTCGAGCGTCACCGCGGCGTAGACCTGCTCGAAGTCGTACCCGTCGGGCCCGACCGGCCCGTCGACCAGGGCGGTCTTGCCGTCCGCCACCTCCAGCACCTGGCCCGGGCCCCACAGCAGGCCGTCGCGGCCCAGGTCGGCGAGGCGGCGCAGGGCCTGGACGGGCGTGAACGGGAACATCGCCCGGTTGCACCAGTCGTAGTCGTGCCCGTCCTCGCCGCTGACCCGCCAGCCGAACGAGGAGGGCACCGTGACGGCGGCCGGGATCGACGCGACGTAGCGGTCGAAGTTGGCGACGGCGCGGGCGCGGACGGCGTCCGGGTCGGTCAGCGGGCGGCGCTCGGTGAGCACGCCGGGCGGCGAGACGCTGTGCGCGGGCACCAGCACCGCGTCGAGCCGGGGGGTGTCCTCGCGGCGGAAGGCGGCCACGGTCGCCTCGTGCAGGAGGGCGTCCCCGCAGAGCATGACGGACGCGTCGGCGGTCTCCACCAGCACGCTCATCTCGGGGAAGGACACCGCCGAGGGGAAGGTCCGCAGGACGGCGCCGCCGAGGGTCACGGTGTCGCCCGGCGTCACCGGGTGCAGGCGCTCGAAGCCGAGCCGGCGCAGCGTCCAGGCCATCGCCTGGTGGCCGAGCCCGGAGGCGGTGAGCTGCGGCGGCACCGGGCCGGCCGGGTACAGGCAGGTGACCCCGGTGCTCCGGCGCGGGCTGTCGTCGAAGTCCACGTCGGCGCCGTCGACCAGGCGCCGCAGGGAGGGGAAGTGGTGGTGGTCGAAGTGGTGGTGGCTGAGGACGACGTAGTCGACGCCCTCGTCCAGCACCTCCCGGACCAGGTCGTCGCCCAGCGGCGGGTGGTGCTCCCAGAAGCGGTCCAGGCGCTGGGTGAGCCACGGGTCGAAGAGGATCCGCTCCGTCCCCGTCTCGACCAGGACGGCGGCGTGCCCGAGGGAGGTGAGCCGCATCAGTCCGCCGCCTCGTACACGCAGCGGAAGCCGACCTCGTTGTGCCGGTCGGTGATCAGGTCCTTGCCCCGGTAGAAGGTGGTCAGGCAGGCCGGGGGCGAGGTCCAGGTGCCGCCGCGCAGGACGTGGAACGCCTCCTTGCGGTTCATGAAGTCCAGCGGGTGGCGGCCCTTGAAGAAGGGGTCCATGTCCTCGCCGGTGTAGAAGTTCGTCCGGGTCAGCTCCCAGACGTTGCCGGACATCTGGAGCACCCCGTACGGGCTGGCGCCCTGCGGGAGGGCGTCCGCGGGCAGCACCGGGTGCTCGGGGTTCGCGCCCTGCTCGATGGTGATCAGCAGGGCCTCCAGCGAGTCGAGGTCGGCCACCTGCTCGCCGAAGGACCGCTCGACGTAGTTCACCCGCTCCGGGTCCCACTGCTGGCCCCACGGGTAGCGGCGGCCGTCCACGCCGCGGGCGGCCTTCTCCCACTGCACCTCGCTGGGCAGCGTGCCGCCGGCCCACCGGGCGAAGGCGTACGCGTCGTACCAGTCGACGCCGACGACCGGGAAGTCGGGCGCGTTGAAGCGCGGGTCGTGCCAGTGCACGGGGCGGTGCGAGCGCTCCAGCGGCTGGTCGGGGTGGTCGAACTCGCCGGAGTCGCCGACCTCCTCCAGGAACTCGCGGTAGCGCGCGTTGGTCACGGTGGTGCGGTCGACGAGGAACGCGGGCACGTCCACGGCGCGCAGGGTGCTGTCGTCCTGCGCCATCCGGAAGGCGTCGGGCTTCTCGTCGGCGCCGATGATCGCCGGGCCGCCGGGCACCAGGACGACGTCGGGGTTGCGCCGGGGGCGCTTGCGCACGGCGTCCAGCCGGGCCCGCATGTCGGTGAAGTACTCGTCCTCCAGGCGGCGCAGTTCGGCGGGGTCGCGGGTGCCGAAGATGCTGATCAGGGCGCGCTTGGTGAGCGCGGCGCCGCAGCCGACGGGCTTGCGCGCCCAGTCGGGCCGGGTGAAGTTGCTGGGCCAGCCCGAGATGCGGATGAGGTCGGGGACGGCGGTGGCGATCCGGTGCTCGGTGATGACCTTGAGCGCGGTGAACGCGACCCAGTCGACGGTGTCGTGGGTCGCGGCGGCCACGGCGGTGTCCGCGGCGGAGTCGCCGAGGTGGTGCTCGGCGAGCAGCCGCACCGCGCCGGCCCGCACCGGCCACTCCGGGTGGGAGACCACGAGGCTCGCCAGCAGCGGCACCCCGTCGGCGGCCCGGCCCTTCTCCTCGGCCAGGCCGAGGACGCGCTCGACCGAGGCCCAGTAGCGGTCGTCGGCGGAGTCGTCGATCACCAGCAAGTCGGCGGGGACGTCGATGACCTGTGTTACGCGATTTCCTACCATCTCAACCTCTCTCGGACGACGTGCCGCCCGTACGGAATCGAATTCCATACGGGCGGCGCATTCGCTGGTCAGCGGATTACCACTTGCTGGTCTCCTGCTGGGCGTCGCGGCTGTCCATGAAAGTACCGTCGGACATGTTCCACTCCTTCCTGAACCAGTTTTCACGAGGCCGGACGACCTCATGGCCCGAAAGCTTAGGCAGGGCCGCCGGAACGCGGCAACGGCCGCATTCCGGCATCACTTGAACATGAACGGTCCGGTATTCCTGTGGGTGGGTCCGCGAGGATCCGACATCAGCGAGGGAGAGAGAGAAATGGTTGATCCCCATTCCCCTGACCTGCGGGAGAACGGGTTCGCCCGGCTCCCCGGGCTGGCCGCCGGCGAGGTGCTCGACCGGCTCCGCGGCGCGGCGGGCCGGCTGGCCGACCTCGTCCGCGACCGCACCGTCTCCACCGGGGACTTCGTGCTGGAGGCGCCCGGCATCGGCGGCTGGGCGGCCTGGCAGCAGGGCTCCGGCGCCCTGCCCGGAGTGCTCCGGTCGGCCGACCGGATCCACGAGCACGTCCCCGAGTTCGACGCCGTGCAGCGCTCGCTCGGCCTGGCGGACGACGTGGTCGGGCGCGCCGTCGGCGGACCGGGCACGCTGGTCAACGCCTTCCTGTGGGCCAAGCCGCCCGTGGTGGGCTCGGCGAAGCCCTGGCACCAGGACATGGCCTTCGCGCCGCCCGGCTTCGGCACCGGCGAGCACGGCATCGTGACGGTCTGGATCGCGCTGGACCCGGCCACCGAGCGCAACGGCTGCCTGGAGTTCCACCCCGGCTCCCACCTGCTCGGGCTGCTCCCGCACTCCGGGGACCGCGAGCGCCTGCCCGGCGAGGCGCCGCTGGCCCGGGCGGTCGAGCCGCACGTGGCGGACGAGCACCTGCCGCGCACGACCGAACCGGTCCCGGTGCCGCTGGAACCCGGTTCGGCCGTCGTGTTCGACGGTCTGGTGCTGCACCGCTCGGCGCCCAACACGACGGCGGCGGAGCCGCGCACCGCGGTCAGCTTCGTCTACCGGGTGCCGCTGCCGTCCTGGTCGAGCCTGGAGCCGGCCGCCGTCCACCGCTGAGGTTCGACTGCGGCCGGTCCGCGCTCGAACGCCGCCTCAGCCGCGCTCGAGCCCGTAGAACGCGGCCCCGTCGAGGTGCCGGATGGTGTTGAGGTCGCGCTGCACGACCTCGTCGAGGTCGTGCAGCAGCGTCACGATCACCGGGTACGTCAGGTCGTCGACCGTCCGCCGGATCGGCTGGCCCGGTTCCACCAGGGTCGCCAGGGCGTGGAAGCCCTCCAGCGCCTCGATCCGCTCGATCCCCCGGTACTCCTCCAGCAGTCCCTCCACCGGCGAGACCATGCCGAAGATCGCGCAGTACCTCCGCACCCGGTACGGGCGGCCCGCCCGGGCGTGGAAGCGCTCGGGCCGCAGGTAAGCGTCCACGGTCCACTCCGGCTGGGACTCGCCGATCGCCAGCCCGGCGGTCGCCGGGATGCCGCCGCCGGCCATCCGGGCGCCGACCTCGACCAGGCACGGCCCGTCGGGGGTCATCCGGATCTCCAGGTGCGCCGGGCCGTGCGCGATGCCGAGGGCGTCCAGCACCCGGAACCCGTACGCGGTGAGCGGCTCGACGACCGGGCTGTCGGAGTCGATCAGCGACAGCGCGTCGCAGAGGTCGACGACGCCGTTGGCGCTGACCCGGCTGGTCCGCCAGACGTCGCAGACGTGGTGGCGGCCGTCCCGGCTCACCGTGTTCACCATGTACTCGGTGCCGGCCAGGTACTCCTGCGCCACCGCCCCGCGGTTGGGCCGGGAGAAGACGTCGTCGGCGCCGACGAGGGAGCGGAAGGCGGCGACCGACTCCTCCGGGGTGTCGCAGAAGTGGACGCCCTGGCTGGCCGCGCCGCGCGGCGGCTTGACCACGACCCGCCCGCCGAGCTCCGCGTGCCAGGCGGCCAGCTCGTCCGCGTCGGTGGCCCACAGCTGCCGGGCCGCCCGCAGGCCGGCGGCGCGCACCGCCTCGACCATGAGGTGCTTGTCCCGCCTGGCCGCGCTGAGCGCGGTCCCGTTCCCGGGCAGGCCGAGCCGCTCGGCGAGCTCGTCCGCCAGTTCCACCCCGACCTCGCCGCCGGAGAGCACGGCGACCGGCGAGTACGCCGCGACGGCCGCGGCGGTCGCCGCCGGATCGCCGTCGTGCACGATGTCCGCGATGAAGTCCCCGGGGACGTGCGGCGAACCGCGGTACGCGGCCGGGACATCCCGCGTGCTCTGCACACGGACGACCGAACATCCCTGCTCACGGAATTCCAGGACGAGCGAGCGGACCCCGGCGTAGGCGTCCACCAGCACGATGCACGGGTTTTCCCCAATAGCTGCTGTCATGTGTTCAACGATAGACAGGATCGGCCATCGCCGATATCCGTTCAGCTCTGCCATCCTCCACCCCTGAAGGGGGACGCAAGGAGGAAGAGATGACGTTGTTTCCCACGGCGCTGCGCTCGCCGAATTCCACTCCCGCATTACTGTTCGTCAATACCTGCGGGAGTTTCCTGCTGCTCGTGAGCCTCTCCACCCGGGTCGGTTCCGACACCGGCTCCGGGCTGCTCGCCGGAGCCCTGCTCAGCGCGCCCTGGCTGCCCGCCCTGCTGCTGGCCGCCCCGCTCAACCGACTGCTCGCCCGCCCCGCCCCCGAGCGGCTGGTCCGGCTGGCCGAGGCGGCGAGCCTGGCCCTGACCGCGGCCGCCCTGCTGGCGCCGGGCCGCGCGCTGCTGGTGACCGCCACCGTGCTCGTGGTCGTCCGCGGGTACTTCGAGGCGATCACCCGCTCGGCCACCGCGGTCGTGCTGCGCGGCGCCGTGCCGCCGGAGCGGCTGGACCGGGCCAACACCGTCGCCGAGATCGGCAAGCTGACCGGGGTCAGCGTCGGCGCCGCACTCGCCGGGCCGGCCGCCTCGATCCTGTCCCTGCGCGGGCTGGTCGCGCTGAACGTGGCGACGCTGGCGCTCTCCGCGCTGCTCGCCTGGGCGCTGCCCCCGGCCACCGCGGTGGCATCCGACGGCGGCCGGGCCGCCGCGGGCGCCACGGGCGGCACCCGGCTGCGGGTGGACGACCCCGCGCTGCGCCGGCTGCTCGGGCGGTTCCTGCTGGTGGCGTTCTGGCAGGGCTTCCACACCGTGGCCGTGACCGTCGTCCCGCTCGACCTGCTGCACGGCGGGACCCGTCTGGTGGGGGTGTTCGTCGCGGTCTCGGCGGTCGCCGTCTTCGCCGGCTCGCTCGCCGCCCTGCCGGTCCAGCGCCACCTCGACCGGGTGCCCTCCGCCGCCTGGGCGCTGCTCCCGCTGCCGCCGCTGCTGGCGGCGGTGCTGATCGGCCGGACGGTGCCGACCCTCGTGCTGTACGCGCTCTTCCTGGTGTTCTTCGAGATCGCCTTCGTGCACTACAACAACCGGCTGCTGGCCACCGCCTCGGCCGAGGAGCTGTCCTCGGTGGTCACGCTGCGGGCCACGCTGCTGCCGTCGGGCGTGGCGGTGTCGATCCTGCTCGTGGGCGCGCTCTGCGACCTGACGGGCCCGCTGCCGGCGACCCTCGTGATCGCCGCCGTCACCGTCCTGGTGACCGCGGCGACCGGGAGCACCAGGCAAGTCTGGAGAAGATCTGTAGCGGACGCGTCAGGATGATGGAAGCGGCGGTGAGCGAGGCGTTCGCCCGCGAATTCTTCCGCCCCTGAAGCTAAGGACGTCCGCCATGCGCGTTCTCATCGTGCCGTTCCCCTGGAAGACCCACCTCTTCAACCTGGTGCCGCTGGCGTGGTCGCTGCAGACGGCGGGGCACGAGGTCCGGGTGGCCGGCTGGCCCGACCTCCTCGACGCCGTCACCGGGGCCGGGTTGATGGGTCTGGGCGTCGGGCCCGGCGAGACCCCGGAGGAGCGGAAGCGGCGGGACCAGCGCAGGGCGGGTCCCGCGCCGGCGGCGGGCGGTCCGGCCGGGGGCAGCCCGGCCGGCGGCGGCCCGGGCCGAGGGGGTCCCGCACAGGGAGGTCCCGCACAGGGGAGTCCCGCACAGGGGGGTCCCGCGAAGGGGAGTCCCGCACAGGGGGGTCCCGCGAAGGGCGGCCCGGCCGGCAACGACCTCGGCCCGCTGTTCGACGCCGACCCCGGCCGGGAGCGGCTCGGCTGGGAGGCCGTCACCAAGGTCTTCGACGACCTGGTGCTGCCGCAGGCCCGGCGCTCCAACGACTCGATGATGGACGACCTGGTCTCCTTCGCCCGCGAGTGGCGGCCCGACCTCGTCCTCTGGGGCGCGAAGGCCTTCGCCGGTGCGGTGGCCGCCGCGGCGGTCGGGGCGGCGCACGCCCGGGTGCTGTACTCGGTCGACGTCTACACCCGGATGCGCGAGGACTACCTGCACGCGATGGCCCAGCAGCCGCCGGAGGAACGCGTCGACGGGCTGCGCGAGTGGCTCGGCGGCTGGGCCGGGAAGTACGGCTTCGAGTTCTCCGAGGACCTGGTGAACGGGCAGTTCACCATCGACCCGCTGCCGGAGGCGTTCCGCCCCGACCCGCGCCCGACCACGCTGCCGATGCAGTTCGTCCCCTACAACGGGCCGACCGTCATGCCGCGCTGGCTGGCCGAACCGCCGCGGGTGCCACGGGTGCTGATGACCTTCGGGGACTCCGTCAACGACGGCCCGGTGCAGCACCTGCTGCCGGTCGAGAAGATCCAGGAGATCCTGGACTCGGTGGGCGACCTGGAGATGGAGCTGGTCCTGACGCTGCCCGAGGAGTCCCAGCGCAAGCTCACCGAGGTGCCCGCCAACACCCGCCTGGTGGAGTCCGTCCCGCTCTCCGAGGTCCTGCCGGGCTGCGCGGCCATGGTGCACCACGGCGGGACGTGGTCCTTCGGCTGCGCACTGCGCTACGGCGTCCCCCAGCTGCTGATCAGCCGGGCGTTCGACCTCCCGCTGAAGCTCCAGTGCCTCGAACGGTCCGGCGCGGGGCTCTCCATGAAGCCCGCCGAGGTGGACGGCCCCGGGGTCAGGGAGGCGATCGTCCGCCTGCTGGAGGACGAGGGCCTCCGGGCGAACGCGCAGCGGCTGCGCCAGGAGGTGCTCTCCATGCCGTCGCCCAACGAGTTGACCCGCACCCTGGAGGTGCTGGTGCTCGCCCACCGGGCCGGCGCCGCCCCCGCCGGCGCACGCTGAACACCCGTCCGCCCGCACGCTGAACACCCGTCCGCCGAAGCCGGGCTGATCATCGGTCACCAGCCCCCCCGTGCAGGCGGCCCCGCATGTCTGTCCCATGCGGGGCCGCCCGGCGGACGGGTGCCGGAGCCGGACCGGGAGCCCGGCCGGGATCCGGATCAGGAGGCGGTCGGGACCGGGTCCGGCGCCGCCGCGCAGGTGGCGTCGACGAAGGCGCCGGCCGCGGGGCGGGTGCCGTCGCGCAGGTAGTCGCTGGCGTAGGCGTTGAGGCAGGTGTTGCCGTTGGCGGAGAGCGCGGCGCCGACGTTGTGGCCGTCCTTCTCCACGATCAGGCGGGAGTTCGGGAACAGCCAGTGGGTCTCGTAGGCGCCGTAGACGCCGTGCGCGGTGTCGTACTGGGGCTGCACCAGCAGCACGTCCACCTGGCGGTTGCCGATCCGCGGCGTGGGCTGGGCCTTCACCGGCCAGAAGGCGCACGGGGCGTTGTACCAGGCGTTGGTCCAGGTGATGAAGCGGTTCCCGTCGGCGTACTGGCCGGCGTAGTCGTCGTGCCAGGTGTCCCAGTCACGCGGCGAGGAGGCGTCGGTGCACTGGGAGGCGTTGTTCATCGCCTGCCGGTTCTGGTGCGGGAAGCCCGGGACGGTGAAGGTGGCCTTCAGCGAGGTCCCGTCCCCCTTGACGACCCAGTCGGAGAGCACCTTCGCCCGGGATATCCAGGTCCAACTGCGGTAGAGCACCGGCTCGAAGACGTCCGTCCACTCGGCCGGGCCGATCTTGCCGTCGAGCGGCGTGGCGCGCAGCGCGTCCTGGCCCTTGTAGTAGTTCGCCTCGACGGCCTGCTCGGTGGTGCCGAGGTGGTAGACCGAGTCGTACTTGGCGACCCAGGTGAAGAAGATCTTCGCGTTCTCCTCCGAGGTCTCGTTCTTGTCGACGTTGTCGTCGTACCAGGCGCCGCCGGGGCTCACCACGCTGTCGAGCAGCATCCGGCGGACCCGGTTCGGGTACATCGAGGCGTAGATCGAGCCGAGGTAGGTGCCCCAGTCGGTGCCGAAGTACGTGATCTTGTCCTGGCCGAGCGCGATCCGCATCCGGTCCAGGTCGCGCGCGGCGTCCTTGGTGCTGAGGTGCTTCAGGACGTCGCCGTACTTGTCCCCGCAGCTCTTGGCGTAGGCCTTGGCCTGCTCCACCAGCGCCTGCTCGGCGGCGGGCGAGCTCGGCACCGGGTCCGGCTTGGCGTGGCCGGGGTCCACGTAGTCGGGGTCGCAGACGACCGACGGCTCGCTGGCCCCGACACCGCGCGGGTCGAAGCCGATCCAGTCGTAGGCGGCGCCCACGTCCTTGGCCAGCCCGGTGGTCCCCTTGGCGTAACGGGTCGGCAGGTCACGACCGATGCCGCCGGGCCACTGACCGCGGTTGAGGATCACGACGCCCTGGTACTGGGCGTCGGGGGCGGTGTGCTTGGCCCGGGTCAGCGCGAGGCTGATCTTCTGGCCGTTGGGCTTGTCGTAGTCGAGCGGCACCTGCACCGAGCCGCACTCCAGGCCCTTGAGCAGGGCGCCGAGAACGGGGTCGTTGTCCGGACACAGCGTCCAGGAGACGCTGCCGGCGGCCGGCGCGGGAGCGTCCGCCGCGGCCGGGGCGACGGTCGACCCCACCAGACTGGCCGCGATCACCGTCGTGACCAATGCGAGCTTTTTCACGTGATTCCCCTTCTGGATGCAACGCGCTCGCAGCCTGACAAGGACGTCTTTATTTCCGGTCGACGGCGGCTGGACCGGCACTGGAGTGAGCACAAATGGAGAAGCGCCGCGTCTGGAATGCTCCCTAGCATCAATTGACATGATCTCAACCCCAGGAGTGACCATGGCTGACACCGCCACCCAGGGAATCAAGACCGTTCTGCATCCCGTCAAGGACCTGGCAACGGCCAAGAAGCTCTACACCGCCCTGCTCGGCGTCGAGCCGCAGACCGACGAGGACTTCTACGTCGGCTTCGACATCGCGGGTCAGCACATCGGTCTGGTGCCCGGGGCGGGGACGCAGGGCATGACCGGGCCGGTCGCCTACTGGCACGTCCCGGACATCCAGGCGAAGCTGGCCGAGGTGACCGCCGCGGGCGCCACCGTGCAGAACGCCACGGCCGACGTGGGCGGCGGCCGGCTGGTGGCCACCGTCACCGACGCCGACGGCAACGTGCTCGGGCTGCTGCAGGACCGCTGACCCGGGGCAACGCCTCGAATCCCCCTCGAGCGCCCCTCGAGCGTTCCTTGAGGGGGAATCGAGGGCGGCGCCGCAGGCTCGCCGGACGGGGCCGGGCGCGCACGGTCCCCATCCCGCGAGATGGAGAGACCATGGGCAAGGACACCGGGGCGGACCAGGCCTCCACCGAGACCGGGCCGCACCCCGCGGACCGCCACGACCTGATCCGGGTGCACGGGGCCCGGGTGAACAACCTCAAGGACGTCAGCGTCGAGCTCCCCAAGCGCCGGCTGACGGTGTTCACCGGCGTGTCCGGCTCGGGCAAGAGCTCCCTGGTGTTCGGCACCATCGCCGCCGAGTCCCAGCGGCTGATCAACGAGACCTACAGCGCCTTCGTCCAGGGCTTCATGCCGACGCCGGCCCGCCCCGAGGTCGACGTCCTGGACGGGCTGACCACCGTGATCACCGTCGACCAGCAGCGGCTGGGCGGCGACCCGCGCTCCACCGTCGGCACCGCCACCGACGTCAACCCGATGCTGCGGATCCTGTTCAGCCGGATCGGCCGGCCGCACGTCGGCCCGCCCAGCGCCTTCGCCTTCAACGTCCCGCGGCGCACCGCGAGCGGGGCGATGAACGTCGACAAGGGGCGGGGCGAGCGGGTCGTGGTGCGCAAGGCCGTCTACCACGGCGGCATGTGCGCGCGCTGCGAGGGCCGCGGCACCGTCTCCGACATCGACCTCACCCAGCTCTACGACGACTCCAGGTCGATCGCCGACGGCGCGTTCACCATCCCCGGCTGGACGCGCGACAGCTTCTGGACCACCCGGGTCTACGCCGAGTCGGGCATCCTCGACCCGCACAAGCCGATCCGTGACTTCACGGCCCGGGAGATGCGGGACTTCCTGCACGGCGAGCCGACCAAGGTGAAGGTCGACGGGGTCAACCTGACCTACGAGGGCCTGATCCCGAAGATCCGGAAGTCGATGCTCTCCAAGGACCGCGAGGCGCTGCAGCCGCACGTCCGGGCCTTCGTCGACCGGGCCGTCACCTTCGCCACCTGCCCCGGGTGCGACGGCTCCCGGCTCAACGAGGAGGCCCGCTCCGCCCGGATCGGCGGCACCGGCATCGCCGAGGCCTGCGCGATGCAGATCAGCGACCTCGCCGCCTGGGTCCGCGGGCTGGACGAACCGTCGGTGGCACCGCTGCTGGCCAAGCTGCTGCACACCCTGGACTCCTTCGTGGAGGTCGGGCTCGGCTACCTCTCGCTCGACCGGCCCGCGGGCACCCTGTCCGGCGGCGAGGGCCAGCGCGTCAAGATGATCCGCCACCTCGGCTCCTCGCTCACCGACACCACCTACGTCTTCGACGAACCGACCACCGGCCTGCACCCGCACGACGTGCAGCGGATGAACGGCCTGCTGCTGCGGCTGCGGGACAAGGGCAACACGGTGCTGGTCGTGGAGCACAAGCCGGAGGCGATGGCGATCGCCGACCACGTCGTCGACCTCGGGCCGCGGGCCGGCTCCGAGGGCGGCGAGGTGGTGTTCGAGGGCACCCTCGAAGGGCTGCGGGCCAGCGGCACCGTCACCGGCCGCCACCTCGACGACCGGGCCGCCCCCAAGGCGGCGGTGCGCACGCCGACCGGCCGGCTGGAGATCCGCGGCGCCACCCGGCACAACCTGCGGGACGTCGACGTGGACGTCCCGCTCGGCGTGCTGTGCGTGGTCACCGGCGTGGCCGGCTCCGGCAAGAGCTCGCTGATCCACGGCTCGGTCGCGCGCCGGGAGGGCGTGGTGGCGGTCGACCAGTCGCCGATCAAGGGCTCACGGCGCAGCAACCCGGCGACCTACACCGGCCTGCTCGACCCGATCCGCACCGCCTTCGCCAAGGCCAACGGCGTCAAGCCCGGGCTGTTCAGCGCCAACTCCGAGGGCGCCTGCGGCACCTGCAACGGCGCCGGCGTGATCTACACCGACCTCGCCGTGATGGCCGGGGTCGCCACCACCTGCGAGGACTGCGAGGGCCGGCGCTTCGAGCCGGCCGTCCTGGAGCACCTGCTGGGCGGCCGCGACATCAGCGAGGTGCTCGCCATGCCGGTCGACGAGGCGCTGGAGTTCTTCGGCGCCGGCCCCGCTCGGATCCCCGCGGCGCGGCGCGTCCTGGAGCGCCTCGCCGACGTGGGCCTCGGCTACCTCGGCATCGGCCGGCCGCTCACCTCGCTGTCGGGCGGCGAGCGGCAGCGGCTGAAACTGGCCGCGCACATGGCCGACAAAGGGGGCGTGTACGTCCTGGACGAGCCCACCGCCGGGCTGCACCTGGCCGACGTCGAGAACCTGCTCGGACTGCTGGACCGGCTGGTGGACGCCGGGAAGTCGGTGATCGTCGTCGAGCACCACCAGGCCGTGATGGCGCACGCCGACTGGATCATCGACCTCGGCCCCGGCGCCGGCCACGAGGGCGGCCGGGTCGTCTTCGAGGGCACCCCGGCCGAGCTGGTCGCCGCCCGTTCGACCCGCACCGGTGAACACCTCGCCGCCTACGTCGGCCGGTAGCGCCCGGTCAGGGGGGTGGTGGCGGGGGCCGTGGCCCCCGCCACCACCCCCTGCGGCGTTTTCGGCGGCTGAACGCAATTTGAAAGATGCCCGGAATCAGGCGATTCTTTAGCGTAATTGCACGGCATCCACCCCCCTCACCGAAAAGGGCAAGCACATGCTTCGATCGTGGAATTCCGACTGCGGCGTGGTCTCATGAAAATCCTCGTCACCGGCGGCGCCGGATTCATCGGCTCGCATTATGTACGGACCATGCTCGACGGGGGATACCCGGGTTACGAGGACGCGCACGTCACGGTGCTGGACGCGCTGACCTACGCGGGGAACCGCGACAACCTCCCGGCCTCCCACCCCCGGCTCACCTTCGTGCACGGGGACATCCTCGACCGCGGGCTGCTGCGCTCGGTGCTGGAGGGGCAGGACGCGGTGGTGCACTTCGCCGCCGAGAGCCACGTGGACCGTTCGATCGAGAGCGGCGCCGCGTTCGTCCGCACCAACGTCGAGGGGACCCAGGCCGTGCTCGAGGCCTGCCTGGCGCTCGGTGTCGAGCGGGTCGTGCACGTCTCGACCGACGAGGTCTACGGCTCGATCGACGAGGGGTTCTGGACGGAGGAGTCCCCCCTGCTGCCGAACTCCCCCTACGCCGCGTCCAAGGCCGCCTCCGACCTGATCGCGCTGGCCTACTTCCGCACCCACCGCCTGAACGTCTCGGTCACCCGCTGCTCCAACAACTACGGCCCCTACCAGCACCCCGAGAAGTTCATCCCGCTGTCCGTCACCAACCTGCTGGAAGGGCGCCCGATCCCGGTCTACGGGGACGGCGGCCAGATCCGCGAGTGGCTGCACGTGGACGACCACTGCCGCGCGGTGCACCGGGTGCTCACCGGCGGCCGGGCCGGCGAGGCCTACAACATCGGCTCCGGCACGGCCGTGCCGAACCTGACGCTGGCGCACCGGCTGGTCGAGCTGTGCGGGGCGTCCCCCGACCTCGTCCGGCACATCGCCGACCGCAAGGGCCACGACCGGCGGTACGCCCTCGACCAGACCAAGATCGAGCAGGAGCTCGGCCACCGGCCGCTCACCGCCTTCGACCGCGGCCTCGCGGAGACCGTCGCCTGGTACCGGGAGAACCCGCAGTGGTGGAAGCCGGTCAAGGAGAGCGGTGGTCGGTCGTGAGCACCCTGCTGATCCCGCGTTCCAGCGCCTCGGTCGCCGACCGGCTGGCCCGGTCCGCCGCCGCGGCCGAGGGCGTCCACATCGCGACGGCCGACGTCACCGGCTGGCTGGACCACCACCGGCGCAGCTGCGGCACGGAGATCCGCCGGATCCCGTTCGCCGAGCTCGACGCCTGGTCGTTCGCCCCGGAGACCGGCGACCTGCGGCACCGCAGCGGGAAGTTCTTCACCGTCGAGGGCCTGCACGTCGTCCGCCCGGAGGCCGAGTGGCAGCAGCCGATCATCGTGCAGCCGGAGATCGGCATCCTCGGCATCCTGGCCAAGGAGTTCGACGGCGTCCTGCACTTCCTGATGCAGGCGAAGATGGAGCCCGGCAACCCGAACCTGGTGCAGCTCTCCCCCACCGTGCAGGCCACCCGCAGCAACTACACCAAGGCGCACGGCGGGGCGGAGGTGCGCTACCTGGAGCACTTCCTCGACCCGGACCGGCGCCGGGTGCTCACCGACGTCCTGCAGTCCGAGCACGGCGCCTGGTTCTACCGCAAGCGCAACCGCAACATGATCGTCGAGGTGCACGGGGACGTGCCGGTCGCCGAGGACTTCCGCTGGCTGACGCTCGGCCAGATCGCGGCGCTGCTGCGGCTGGACAACGTGGTCAACATGGACGCGCGCACCGTGCTGGCGAGCGCCCCGATGGCGCCCCCCGAGCCTGGCGCGCTGTCCTCCGACGCCGACCTGCTGGCCTGGTTCACCGGTGAGCGGTCCCGGCAGGACGTCCACGTCCGCCGGGTGCCGCTGCGCGGGATCTCCGGGTGGCGGCGCGACGAGCACTCCGTCCACCGGGTCGACGAGCGGTTCTTCCGGGTGGTGGCGGTCTCCGTCGAGGGCGCCGGCCGCGAGGTCGCCGGCTGGACCCAGCCGATCATCGAACCGGTCGGCACCGGGGTCGTCGGGTTCGCCTACCGGGAGTTCGGCGGCGTCCCGCACGTCCTGGTGCACGCCCGGGTCGAGGGCGGCTTCCTCGACACCGTCGAGCTCGCGCCGACCGTGCAGTACGTCCCGGAGAACTACGCCCACCTGCCGGCCGGGCACCGGCCGCCGTTCCTGGACCTGTTCCTGAACGCCGCCCCGGACCGCGTCCGCTACTCGGCGGTCCACTCCGAGGAGGGCGGCCGGTTCCTCGACGCCGAGAGCCGCTACCTGGTCGTCGAGACGGACGAGGCCACGACGCCCACCCGGGCCCCGGCGGGGTACCAGTGGGTCACCCCGGGCCAGCTGAACGTGCTCACCGGGCACAGCCGCTACGTCAACGTGCAGGCGCGCAGCCTGCTCGCGGCGATCAACACCGGTGCCGTCGGCCGCGCCCCGCTGCCGCGCTGATCCTGCTGCCCGGCCGGGCGACCGGCCGGGCACACCAAGAGGCCCTGTTCGGTGGCGGAATCACCGGACAGGGCCTCTTGGGGTGGAGCGCTTACTTGGTGGTCGTGGCGAGCCGAGAGGTCATCGGGGTCCACTTCTTGGGGTTGATCCGCCAGTCCACCGGCTCCTGCTTGGTCACGACGTTGACGCGGTTCCAGAGGTTGACCAGGCCGATGTGCAGGACCACCGCACCGAGCTGCACCTCGTTCCAGTGCTTGGCGGCCTCGTTCCACACCTCGTCCGTCACCGGGTTCTCCCGGTCGGCGATGCGGGTGGCACCCTCGGCCAGCGCCAGCACCGAGCGCTCGGCGTCGGTGAAGCAGGTCTGCTCCCGCCAGGTCGCCACCAGGGGGAGGCGGAAGTCCTCCTCGCCGGCCTCCTCGAACTCGCGCTGCTTCACGGGGATCTGGACCTCGCGGCCGTTGATCTGGCTCACCCGCAGGTGGATGAGCACGAGGGTCTGCAACGGCACGCCGACATTGTTGACGGCCTTGACCAGCTCGCGCATGGGCGGCAGGACATCGGGAACCACCAGTGACGGGTTAGGCATCCGCGGCGACATCTGCAATTCTCCTTCGGATTGGGATCAGGAAACAGCTTGCCCTCAGGGCCGCCTTTTTCTCAAGTATCCGAATTTCGGCGGCTAGTTGTTTTTCGGGCGACCTGCGGCTCGTGCGAGTGCTTGATGGAGTCGTTTGTCGGCGGTGTGCCCGGATTCCCATTGCACACCGATCGCGAAGGGGTGGTCGGTGACCTCGACGACCTCGACGGTGCCGTCCTCCGCCCAGCCGGTGGCGGTGAGACCGGCACCGAGCCGGTGGACGGCCTGGTGGTGGTGGCAGGCCGTCTCCGGCTCATCCTCGTCGAGGACGCCGGCGATCCGGCTGCCCGGCTGGAGCTTCAACCGGTGCCGACCGAGCGTAAAGGACGGATCCGCCGGGCGGTGGCCCTCGTGGCCGGTGACCTCCGGCAGGTGCTGGTGCAGGCTGCCCCCGTGCAGCACGTTCAGCAGTTGCATGCCGCGGCAGATCGCCAGGACGGGCAACCCGGCGTCAAGTGCCGCTCTGACCAAGGCCAGTTCGACGCGATCGGCGTCCGGGGTCACCGCCCGGGTCACCGGGTGCGGGGCCTCACCGTACAGCGTCGGATCGAGATCGGGGCCGCCCGGGACGAGCAGGCCGTCGAGCCGGTCGACCACCTCCTCGACACCGGGCAGCAGCGGGAGCAGCAGCGGTGTGCAGCCCGCCCCGGCCAGGAAGGCCAGGTGCGCCTGGAGCGCGAGGCTGACGACCATGTCGGTGCCCTGGAGCGTGACCGGCGCCGTCCGGGCGCAGACCCCGATCACCGGCCGCCGGGCGGCGGCCGGATCACTCACGACTGAATTCATGACATCCTCATGGGTTCCGGGTTCAACTGAGGAAAACGAGCAGATGAAACGGCCGCTCGGGCCGGCCGTCACCGCCGTCAAAATTGCCACGCCGACGCGGCCGAGGCCATCGTGGGCGGCGGCCGCCGTTCACGGCGGAGCGGGCCGGCCCCTACTGAACGGATTCGGATTCCTGGTACCACAGGTGGGCGGGGCGGATTTATCCCCCGGAATCTCTCGCAGCCCCTTCAACCGAGGTGACCATGATCGAGGCCAAGAACCTCACGAAACGCTACGGCGACAAGACCGCGGTGAACGACCTGTCGTTCACCGTCGAGCCCGGCCGGGTCACCGGCTTCCTGGGCCCCAACGGCGCGGGCAAGTCCACCACGATGAGGCTGCTGCTGGGCCTGGACCGCGCCGACGCCGGCACGGCCACCGTGAACGGCGTGCCGTACCGCGAACTCGCCGCCCCCATGCGGGTGGTGGGCGCGCTCCTGGAGGCACGTGCGGTCCACACCGGGCGCAGCGCCTACGACCACCTGCTCTGCCTGGCCCAGACCCAGGGCTTCGGCAAGCGCCGGGTCGACCAGGTCATCGACCAGGTCGGCCTGGGCTCGGTGGCCCGCAAGCGGGCCGGCGGGTTCTCGCTCGGCATGGGGCAGCGGCTGGGCATCGCCGCCGCGCTGCTGGGCGACCCCGCCGCGCTGATCCTGGACGAACCGCTCAACGGCCTGGACCCCGAGGGCATCGTCTGGATCCGCAACCTGATGAAGTCGCTCGCGGCGGAGGGCCGCGCCGTCTTCGTCTCCAGCCACCTGATGAACGAGATGGCCGTGACCGCCGAGCACCTCATCGTGATCGGCCGGGGCCGGCTGGTCGCCGACTGCTCCACCGAGGAGTTCATCGAGCACAGCACCGAGCAGAGCGTGCTGGTGAAGACCCCCGACCGCGAGCGGCTCGCCGAGCTGCTGCGTTCCGAGGGCGCCACCGTCACCGACACCGACGAGGGCGACCTGGACGTCGTCGGGCTCGAGGCTCCGCGCATCGCCGAACTGGCCGCCGCCGGCGGCCTGGTCCTGCACGAGCTCTCGACCCGCCGCGGTTCGCTCGAGGACGCCTTCATGGAACTGACCAAGGACGCCGTCGAGTACGACGCCGGCGTGACCACCGCCGGAGGTGTGAAGTGACGACCGTGACCGCACCCGCCCCCGCGACCACCGTCACCGGCGGGGCCCGCGAACCGGGCTTCGCCGACCTGATGCTCTCCGAGTGGACCAAGATCCGCTCGGTCCGCTCGACCGTCTGGTCGCTCGTCATCCTGATCGTGCTGACCCTGATCGCCACCGTGCTGTTCATGCAGATGGGCGTCGCCAACTGGGACAAGAGCGACGCGGCCCAGCAGGCGGAGATGCGGCTCGACCCGACCGGCACCATCCTCGGGAGCGGCATCCTGCTCAGCCAGCTCGCGGTCTGCGTGCTGGGCGTGATGGTGATCGCCTCCGAGTACTCCACCGGAATGATCCGGGCCAGCCTCCTCGCGGTGCCCAAGCGGGTGCCGGTCCTGGTGGCCAAGGGCGCGGTCTTCGGCCTGGTGGTCCTGGTCGTCGGCGAACTGACCGCCTTCCTCTCGTTCTTCCTGGGCGCGCCGATCCTGAACGAGAAGGCGCCGGTCTCGATCGGCGACGAGGGCGTCCTGCGGGCCGTCTTCGGCTGCGGCCTGTATCTGTCCCTGCTCGGCCTGTTCGCGCTCGGGGTCGGCGCGATCATCCGGCACACCGCGGCGAGCATCACCGGCGTCATCGCCTTCGTCCTGGTGATCGCCCCGATGACCCGGATGCTGCCCGGTAGTGTGGGCAAGCACGTCCACGGCTACCTCCCCACCGAGGCGGGGTTCCTGATCACCCAGCAGCACTCCCGCGCCTCCGACGTCCTGGGGCCGTGGCAGGGCCTCGGGGTGCTCGCCCTCTGGACGGCCGCCGTGCTGGTCATCGCGGGTGTCCTGCTCCAGCGCAGGGACGCCTGACCAGGCCCTCCGCGTCCACCGCGGGTGTCCGCCGAACCGGCGGACGCCCGCGGTGTCGTGCTTCCAGGGAACGTCCACCTGCCCTCGACTGCCGCTGAAGAGCCGCTTGCGACGCTCGACGCAGCGGCAGCAGAGAGGGAGAGAACGGAATGGCTCAGAGCAACGGGCACGCCGTCCTGGTGACGAGTGCATTCAGCCCCGTCAGGACCGGCAACGCCGAATCATCGGCCCACACCGAATTCGATCTGAAGAACTTCGAGAAACTGCCGGCACGCGATGTCCCCATCACCGCGCTGTCGCCCGGAGTGTCCCTGCGCCAGGGCGGCACGGACGCCGCCCACATCCAACTCCTCATCGACGCGGCGGGTTCGGCCGAACTGCCGCCCATCCTCGTCCAGATGGACGGCTACCGCGTCATCGACGGGCTGCACCGGCTGGAGGCCGCCCGGCTGCGCGGCGACGACAGCATCAAGGTGCGCTTCCTCGACTGCTCGGACTCCGAGGCGCTCGTCATCGCCATGAAGGCGAACGGCTCGCACGGGCTGCCGCTGTCGAAGGCCGACCGGGTCTCCGGCGCCCAGCGGGTCCTGGGCTCCCACCCCGACTGGTCCGACCGGGCCATCGCCGGCATCACCGGGCTCAGCGCGAAGACGATCGCCTCGCTGCGCGACCAGTCGGCCGGGGGCGCGCAGCTGGGCGGCAAGCGGATCGGCCGGGACGGCCGGCGGCGCCCGGTGGACGCGGGCGAGGGGCGGCGCCGGGCGGCCGAGTACATCGCCGCCAACCCGAACGCGCCGCTGCGTCAGGTGGCCCGGGAGACCGACGTGTCGCTCGGCACGGTCCACGACGTGAGCGCCCGGCTGCGGCGCGGCGACAGCCCGGAGCGGGACGGACGCCAGACGGCCGCACGGCCGCAGGCCGTCCAGGCGGTGCAGCCCGTGCGGTCCGTGCAGGCCGTGCGGCCGGTCGACGGGGCGGTCCGGCCCGCCGGGGTCCCCGTGGGGGTCCCCGGCGGCGCCACCCGGGTGCCGCTGCGGGTGGCGCCGAGCGTCGACTCCGCCTCGACGCACCGCCGGAACCACACCGACGCGCCGCCCGCGTGGGCGACGGTGGCGGCCAAGATGGCCGGCGACCCCGCCATCCGCTACACCACCGGCGGCCGGGAGTTCCTCCGCTGGATGCAGCTCCACGCCACCGACCTCGACGAGGACTGGCGCGACCTGGTCGACGCGGTCCCGCCGCACTGGCGCGGCGTCATCGCCTCGATCGCCGAGCGGATCGGCCGGGAGTGGAGCCTGCTCGCGGAGCAGCTCAAGACCAACCAGGAAATGGTGCGGTGATCCCGCCCGGTCACGACCGCGCCGGCACCGGTGCCGCGGACGCCACCCGGAGGTGGCCCGCGGCCCGGTGCCGTTCGGCGCGCTCCGGGGCCGGCACCACGGAGGCGCACCCGGGGTGGGCCGTGACGTTCGCCGGCGGTTCGAGCTCCGGCAGCGCCAGCAGCACCGGCGGGTCGGACGGACGGCCCGGGCGCAGCCGCACCGCCGCACTGGTGACGGTGTCGGCGGTGACCGTCACCGGCCCCGGGCCGTGCCCGCCGAAGAGCGCGGTCCGCCGGGCCCTGGCGTCGGGCCCGACCCCGTCGGCCACCGCCACCGCGAGCAGGTGCCAGGTCCCCTCGGGGACGTCCGTCAGCGAGTAGCAGGACGGCCTACCGCTCGGCACGTCGATCACCGCCGCGGCGAGCGACGGGTGCTGGACGACCGGCGTGCGGAAGGCGCCCAGGAACACCCGGGCGTTCCCGTGGCCCTCCGGCAGGCTGATGGTGCCCGCGACCGTCCCGAATCCCGTCCACGTTCCCGGATCGGGCTCCGGAAGTCCCTCCCCCCCTCCGCGCGCCAGCCGGCGGTACCGGCTCGGCGACACCCCGACCCCGGCGGTGAAGGAGTTGGTGAAGGAACCGAGGCTGTTGTAGCCGACCGCGAAGGACACCTCGGTGATGCTCATCGAGGTGGTCGCGATGAGCCGCTTGGCCTCGTGGATGCGGATCGCGGCCAGGAACCTGCCGGGAGTGAGCCCGGTCTCCTCCTTGAAGAGCCGCGTGAAATAGAAGCGGCTGAGCAGGGCGCTTTCGGCGATCTCGGTGAGAGTAAGCGGATCGCCGTAACGCGCCCGAATGCACTCGATGGCCCTTTCTACTGCAGTATCCATATGTCACCTCACTACGTGTGAACCAAGCAGCAGAATGACTTTCGCACATCGCGCTCGACTCGAGTAGTGCCGGTGATCTGAACACATACGTTCACCGTCCGCAATGGCCTGGAACAACTGTGGACGAATATCCGAATCCGTGCTCCGCCCCTTTTCCTGAACACGTCCGGGGGTCTTGAAAAAGCCCGCGGTCCTCGAAAACGCCCGGGGCCTCGAACACGCGAAGGGCCGGCCGGGGCGACTCACCGGCGGCGGGAACGCAAGAGGCCCAGGTCATCACGTGGATGACCTGGGCCTTCACCGAGCCGCCTGCGGGATTCGAACCCGCGACCTACGCATTACGAGCCCGGGAGTGATCATGCTGGCTGGTGTCGCCGTAGGTCACTTGGTGATGAACCCGCAGGTCAGGACGCTGCACTGTGATCCGAGATCTTGCTCGAACCGGCACGTGCTGCCCCGTCCGCTCACGCATCGCTCACGCAAATCAGCCTTGGCCGAGGTCCCCGAACAGAGAACTATGGGGCCAATGTGGCTTCGGCAGTCCCAGCTCCTGCAGGTAACCGATCCGCGCGTTTATGGCAGCTGAGAAGTGCCTCCAGTCCAAGCTGGCAACCGGCTCGTTCGGCTTCGGGTCGGTCGCGGACGAGGTGACGTAGCAGACCGCGTCGTAGAGTTGTTCGGCCATCAACCGCTGGCAGAAGATGCCGAAGCGCTCCTGGTAGGACTTGCCGTGCCAGATGTCCTCCACCGGTAGAGCCCCCGCAGCCGGCTTCACCGGCCGCCTCGACCCGTCCTCGTCCTGCATGATGAAGAAGTAACCGAGCCAGGGCTTTTCCCCGGGGTAGAGGTCAGCCAGCGCCGCCCTTCGAAGGTCGACGGCGCTGCCGAGGGCTTCCTCCACCCGGTTGTTGTAGTTGTTGCCGAAGGACGGCCCGCCCAGGGCCTTCATCTCGAAGGCAGCAACCAGCGTGTTCTCGTAGGCGACGACGACGTCCCACTGCTTCTGGGGCCTGTAGTAGCCAGGGAGCTCCAGACGCTGGGACTTGGTGACCCGGATGCTCTCAGGCGGATAGCCCGCTTCGAGGAAGAACTTCGCCAGGAGGGCCGCAATGGAATCGAAGTGCTTGCCACCTCTGACGGAACCCGCAGTGCCGGCGCCGACCGCGGCCTTGATCGCCGACTGTTCGTTCTGGGCCTGTTTGACACCCCAGTACGCCGCGACGGCGTCCTCGAAGTCCTGGCGGCTGACCGTCAAGATCGGTTCCTCCTAATCGGGAAGCTCGGTAAGCCCGTAGACACGTAGTGCTGCCTCGGTGGCCGCCTTCACGTCCCGCTTGTCGAAGGCGTCCGCCAGCGCAGTCCGGTCCCCCTCAGCGATGGAGCCTGGGTCGGGCACGCGGATCTTGCGCAGGTACTGCGCCTGGAAGCGCAGCGTCCCCCCTCGCATCTTGACCGCGTACGCCTCCACGAACGCTTCAGCGACCTTCGATAGCAACAGGCCGCCGAGCACGCGCATGTCCCAGACGTCCGAGACGATGAAGTACAGGTTGTGGTGAGGGTACAGCCCTCCCTCATCCAGCACCGGATGGATCGTCAGTTTCATGTCCGGGAAGAAGAGTTTCGGCCTGGCCGTGAGGCGGTGGTCGACCTTGTCGATGGTCTTGTACCAGCGCTCTGGCTGCTTGACCGCGACGTACCGCTTCCGTAGGGCGCCGCTGTGCTGCCGGAAGTAGCTCGCGAGCTGCGGATAGTCGGCAAGGTCGACCAACTCGCCCTGCGAGTTCCACGGGTTGACGAGGTAGGAGCCATTCCAGTGGAGGGTGCCGCTGGTGGTGTCACGGACCATGGCCAGGGGCAGGAGCCGGTCCTTCTCGACGAGATCGGGTTCGTTGGTGATGAAGACCTTGTCAGCCCCGGTGGCGATACCGATGCCGACTCGGGTTCCGGTTGTCTCGTCCTCCAGCAGGCGGAATCGCTCGCTGAGGTCCTCAAGGACAGCGAGTCGCGCGGGTGAAGCTGCAGGCCAGGAGTCCTCGTCCGGGAACCAGTGGGGCATCCGGGCTGCTTGGTACGCCGCCTTCGTAGCTGGCTGCTGTTCGCCAGCTCCATACCAAGACAGGAACTCGCGAGCCTGGCTCTCCCCGAAGGCACGGGTTGTGTCAGCCGCGACTGCGGTGCCCTGCTTCTGGTTGGAGATGATCGTGATGGCCGGGTAGGCAGCGACCTGCTCATGGAAGGCGTCGACGTCGTGCATGACCAGAGCGAGATTCATGCTGAACTGGCGCGTGACCAGCTGGCGCAGCTTGCGCCCGTACTGGTTGCGCATCCAGCGGTCAGCACAGATGAAACCGAGCTGGCCCCCGGACCTCAGGCTGCGCAAAGCCATCTCGTAGAAGCCGATGTAGATGTCGGCTCGACCGCCCATCGTGCTACAGGCAGCCCGGTAGGCGTCCATCCGATCGTCCGGGACATCCTCAAGCCTGATGTACGGCGGATTCCCAACCACAAGGTCCACCTCGTGGCGTGGGCTCGCCTGCAGAAGGTAGTCGCCCTGCCTAACCCAGCCACCCGCGACCTGCCTCGCCTCCTCGCGTTCCCACCCGTCAGCATGCAGCAGCTCCTCGACGAGATCGCGGCTTTGCGCGACGTTCTTCTCCAACAGGTCGAACGCCTCAACCGCGTCTGCAGCATCAGTGATGGGCCGGCCGTGGCTACGGCACGATTCGGCGATCCGCGCTGCGATCGCGCCAAGGAACGCGCCCGCGCCGCATGCCGGCTCGACGACCCTCAGCTCGGCGAGGTCCTTGTCAGGCGTGTACCCAAGCAGGTCGAGGATGAGATCGACCACCCAGCGCCGCGTAAAGACCTCGCCATGCTCGACCGCCTCCACCGGCAGATCGGGCAGAGTCTGATGATCGAAGTCGAAGAGAGCCAGAGTTGCCACGTCTTGACCCTACAGGGGCGCCTACGGCGGCCCCGCGGACTCAACACGAAAGGGTGGAGATACACCGGCCGTCACCAAGCGGTTCCCTCGACCATGCCTCTCACCAGCCCCGATCACAACGGGCCCGTCGCTGTCAGACCAGAGCGATAGCTTTCGAGCAGCACCCGGACGACACAGGAGCGGAAGATGCTGGACTCGGTCGTAAACGCGGTAAAGGACGTCTGGCAAGCCAGGCGCCTGGACTCGGATCGAGCCGCTGCAGGCACCTACCCACCAAGTTCGGTGAGAGCGGGACACGCGTTCAAGCGAATCGAGCAGTCCATCATCGCCGATCTCGTGTCTCGGGGGGTTCCACCGGAATGGATCAAAAGCGGTCCGAGGCTCAGCCTCCCCAGCTTCTATGGGGGCATCAGTAGCGGCTGGGACCTGGTGATTTCCCGAGATGGATTCCCACTCGCAGCCATATACATCAAATCCCAAATGGGGCCATCCTACGGAAACAATTTCAGAAACCGAATCCAGGATGTCACCGAACAGGCGTTGGACGTCAGGCGACAGTACGAGAAATCGGACCTGAAGGAGCTCCAGCCGCATCTCGGTCTCTTCTTCATTCTCGAGGACGGCCCTGGCGCAAGAAGGCCCGTGAAGACCACACCAGCCGTGACCGGATTCCCATCAGAGGTAGATGGAATGTCCTACCGAGACCGGTTTACCGATGTCTTCGGACGACTGCTGAAGGACAGGGTCTATGACGGGATCTGTTACATCACCGCCAGCCCCGACGGCGATTCCTCCCCGGAAGAGCCGTGCTGGGATATGGGAATTGAAGCCTTCCTCTCGGAAATCGCCAGCAGAGTCTCCGCGCTGAGCTACGCCCAGGATCAGGGCGGTATGACCTCAGCCTCGTTCGGTGAGGCCTTGGCGCGTCGAGACGACATTGCCGACGTCATGTCCGGCTTCACCTCAACGCCAGCTGGCCTGGCAGCGGCCGAGATGGCAGTTGTCCGTCGACGCCGCATGCTGGTCGCGGAGCTTCGCGATCTCGCCCGCCAGTCAGAGGTCAATGAGACCGCCATGCACAAGGCCATGGAAGGCCACTACTGGCTATTCGGGGGCCAATACACCGGAGTGGCAGCGCGGCGCGATCTAATGAACTTGGACGAGCACGACTTCCCCCTGGTCTGCTCTGACGGAAGCCTGCACATTATTGAACTCAAGGGCCCCGAGGCCCGGCTCGTCCGCCGGGCAAGGGATAATCACCTGATCGTGACGAGCGCAGTTCATGAAGCGGTTAGCCAGTGCATGAATTACCTTCGCACGATTGACGAGATGGGCGCATCCCTCCGAACGCTGCACAGTAACGAGCTCGGCCTGAACTACGACTATCGACGCGCTCGCGGAACAGTCGTGATCGGATACCAGGATAGGTGCATTTCAGATCGCGCAACCAAGGAGCAAATCGACCAGACGATCCGCTCATACAACTCACACCTCAGTCGAATTCAAGTACTGACGTACGCAGATCTTCTCGACTCGGCCGAACGCGCTCTCAGCTTTGAAGAGACCTCCCTGTAGCCAGAATCACCTGAGTGACACCGGAAGAAGCGGCGTCGGTCAGCCGAGGTAGGGGTAGGTGCCAGCGAGGTAGTCGCCGATCTGCTGGCGCATGCTGGGGTGGATGTCGAACTGGTCGAGGTCGGCGGGCCGGACGAAGCGGACGCCGTCGGCCTCGTCGTTGATCGTGGGTTCGCCGCCGATAGGGCAGCCGATGTAGGTGTTCTCGTACTGCTGGCGGATCTCGCCGTCGGTGTAGGCGACGATGTGGTTGGGGTTGGTGTAGACACCGAGGAAGCCGGTGATCTCGGCTTCGATGCCGGTCTCCTCCAAGCACTCGCGCACGGCGCACTTGGCGGCAGTCTCGCCGATGTCCTGAGCTCCGCCGGGCAGAGCCCACTGGCCGGTGTCGCGGCGGCGCTGGAGCAGGATGGCACCGTGGTCGTCGACGACAAGCAGGTTGCTGGCGGGGATGAGGGTGTTCGCCTTCGGCGCGTTCGGGTCGTTGTAGTACTCCGTCCTGCCCACGGGCGGCGGTCCCCCTCCTGGTCTGGCGTCCAGGAGGGGCTCTCCCGGACAGCATTCATGCCGAGAGTAGACGGGCACCCCGGACCTGCTTGTCAGATCTCCGCAGCGGCGGCCGTTACTGTCGCGCGGGCAGCCATCACGTTGGCCACGGCCTGCTTGTTCGTGATCCATACGGTGTCACCGGCGGAGACCGAGCGCTGTACGACTTCGAGGACGGCTCCGTCGGCTGCAACGGGCTTGGCCAGGTGCGACCGCATGTAGTGCTTGAACAGCGAGGGCAGTTGGTCCGGGCTCGTCGCGGTCTTGGCCCTCAGGGAGAAGAGCGGGAGGAACCACTCTTCGAAACCGTCCTTGATCGCCTGGGTGGCGCGGTACGCCTCGTGCAGCGGCTGCAGGCTGGCCGTGTGGTCGTAGGGGAGGTGACCGTGTAGGGCGTACTGAAGGCGGGTGCCGCCGTGTTCGCGGAAGTGCTGGCCATGGGCGGCTATGTGGTTGGCCGCGTTCTCGGTGATGGTCATGACGGCCGTGTCCGCTTCGTGCCGGCGGGCTGCGGCGAGGACGGTGGCGTGGATGCCGACGCGCGGGTCGAGGACGAGGCCGTTGAGGCCGAGCGGCGAGAGGTCGATGCCGTGATCACGGGTTCGGGAGAGGATCAGCCGCTCGGCGACGTTGGCGGCGGTGTGCTGGAGGTGCTTGGGCTGCTGGCGGTGGCTGGCGTGGATGTCCGAGCGGTCGAGGACGGGGCGGTCCTTCGCGAGTTCGGCGACGAGGTGGAGGCCGGTGTGTTCTCGGGTGTCGGTGCTGCCGCAGGCGTTGCAGGGATGGCTGCCGGTGCCGGTCATGTGACCGCAGGCCCGGCACGAGGGTACGGTCTCGCGGCTGATGGTGAGGGTGCGGGCGCGGAGGTTGTTCTCGATCATCTCCAGGGCGAGGCCGGCGACCTCGGCGTCGGTGTCGGTCATGATGCCACCCACCGGGGACTGCCCGGGCGGGTACTTGTCGGCTATCAGGTCGGCCTCGAAGCGCTGGCGGGGGATCCTCGGGCCGTTGGCCTCACGGTGGCGGAGGTCCCCGGCGAGGGTGACGGTGTTCCACAGGTGGGGCGCCAGCGGTAAGCCGAGGATGGCGTTGAGGGCGGCGGCAAGCCGGATGCCTACGGCCTTGCCGGGCCGGGTGGCGAGGGTGAAGGGCCCGTTCTGGACGGGCCCGTTGAGGAACAGGTGTCGCACGGGCTCCTCCTAGATCGGCGGGATGGTCGTTCCCGTCCGGGTGAACCGGCCGTCTCGCAGTTCGTAATGGAGGATCGCGGCGTTGGGCATCTTGCCCTTCCGCTCCTCGGCGAGGATCTCGGGCAAGGTGCGGGCTTCGAGCAGGGATCGAAGGGCCACCGCGGCGGTCTGGTGGGTGAAGGCGACAACGGTCCGCGATTCCTGAAGTTCGGCCTGGGCGAGGGCGGCGAACTCGGCGGCCCGCTTGAGCACGCCCTCGGCGAGCGACTCTCCGCCGCCCGGCGCGGTCCAGATGTGCTTGCGCCGGCGGCGGTCCTCGGCGAGTGCGGGGTAGCTGTCGTAGAGCTCGCGCTTGGTCATGTAGGTGGCGTCGCCGTAGTGCTGCTCGTCCAGGAGCGCGGTCTGCCGGGGCCAACCATCGGGGAGGGTCGGCAGGGCGATCGCGGCGGTGTCGATCGCCCTGCGGTAGGTCGAGGTGTAGACGTGCAGGTCGGAGCTCGCGAGCTGCGGGAGGACCTCGGCGAGCCACTGGGCCTGCCGGAAGCCGCGCGGGGTCAGGCCGACGATGGTGCGGGAGATGGCATGGGCGGCGGCTCCGCTGTAGGGGCGGGGGTCCTGGTAGAAGCCGTTGTACTTGTCGGCGTTCTCGACGGACTCGGCGTGTCGGATGACGAGCAGGGGCAAGACGAGGCTCCTATCCGGCGAGGTTGGCGACGTAGGAGCCGCTGACGGTCCAAGGGGTGAGTTCGATGCCGAAGCCGCTGTGTTCGCCGTCCTGGGTGTGGACGAGCTTGCCGGACAGGTGCACGGTGTCGCCGGACCTGAAGGCGCCGGTGTAGGCGCCGAGGTACGAGCGCATGTGGGTGATCCGGCGGGCGAAGGAGTCAGCCTCGTCGATGGTCGAGCTGAGGATGGTCTTGACCTTGATCCCGTAGACGGCCGGGGTGGTGAGACCCTCGGCGTGGTCGGTGATCTTGGCGAGGAGCGAGATCTCGCCGATCTCCTTGGAGGAGATCCGAGCGAAGGTCTTGTCGCGGTCGGAGCGGATGGGTTCGCAGTTGATGTGCGCGCCGGCGTTGGCGGTGAGTCCTTGGAGCTTGCGGCGTTCCTGCTTGATGAGGGCGTCGAATGAGCTGCCCTCCATGTACTTGGCCCGGCGGATGTACAGCCGGGTGAGGTCGTCTCCGTCGTACGGCCGGATCAGGTCGGTCTGCTGGAAGAGCTCCTGTGCGGCCTGGTAGCCCTCGGGGCCGTAGCAGACGAGGTCGATGTCGGAGCGCTCGTTGAAGCAGCCGACGAGGAAGGAGCCGGTGACGCCGATCAGGCCCTGGGCGTCGTTCGCGGTGATCCACTCGGTGATGGCCAGGAGGTCCTTGCCGGCCGGGTTGTCGGCGACCGCGCCGGGGGCCTCGTGGATGGCTGCGAGGGCCTGGCGGCAGGAGTAGTGGACGGCCACGTCCTCGCGCGGGATGCCGGTGATGACGCAGCCGAGGGTGTCGGAGTAGACGTAGCACTCCGGCCTGCCGGCGAGGATGCCGAAGGACTTCGACACGACGCTGTTCTGCCGGTAGGTCCGGTCGAAGAGCCGCCGGTCGCCCTTCTCGTCAGGGTGGTACTTGACGTAGCCGAGGTAGTGGCTGCCGGGGTGGCTGTCGCCGATGACCTTGAAGACGACTCCGTGGTGGTCCATCAGGTAGTCGCGGTCGCGAACGGTGGGAACCGGCCTACCGGTGTTCAGCGGTGAACCGTTCCAGAGTGGGGAAGGTGCCGGTGTCGATCGTGTTGGACGACTCATACTGATCAAGTCCCATCGTGAAGAGGGTGCGGCGGTACTGCCACTTGATGTGCTTGTCGTGCCGTGTGGGGTCGGTGGGCCGCATGAGGGCGAGGAAGAAGAAGCACTTGACGAGCAGGAAGTCGCCCAGGTGCTCGCTGACCCGCTGCCCGATCAGGGATGCGGTGGTCTCGTCGAGTGCGCCGGTGTAGGCGGTGCGCTGTTCCGGGGTGATGCTGTAGCCCTTGCCTCCGCCCTTGAAGGCCACGATGTCGAGCGCGGGGTAGACGTCGTAGCCGAGCGGGACCGGTCCGTGGTGCTGCCAGTCGATGACACCGGCCTGGAGGACGTTGGGCAGGCCGTAGTCGAGATGTCCGTGCACCATCGGGAGCTGGGCCAGCCGGTCGAGGGCGTGCTTGACCGCTTCGTGGACGCGCGGGGTGTCGAGGTCCGGGTTCTCCTCGAAGACCTCTGCCGCGAAGGCCGCCTTCTCGAACCACGGCGTGGCGGGGAGGGGGTGCCTCGCTTGGGCCTGCAGGAGCTTCGATGCGACGGCCGCCGCCGTGCTGATCACCTGGTAGCTGACCTGACCGTTCTGCCTGGCGTCGGCCAGCGCCTCCTCGTGAAGCGAGCTGTCGCCGATGGCGCGCTCGATGACGAAGTAGCTCTCGTTCTCCGAGCCGCTGTCGACGATCTCCGGCACCGGGTAATTAAGGCCGGCGGCCAGCTGCTGGAACTCGGTCTCAACCCGCAGATCCTCGCCGCCGGTCCGCTTGTAGAGCAGGCCGTCGGTGGACCTCCACACCGCGCCCTGCGTGGCCGTTCTGTCCTTCACAAACTCCCAGTCACTCATCCATCCATCCTTCCGTAGAGCCGAGTTGGGGTGGAGCAGATACGGCTGTGTCGGGCAGGTCACCTGGGGTTGGGCCGGCCGCCCCCGGGGGAAAGGGCGACCGGCCCCGTCACCGCCCGGCCGGTGTGCCTGCATCGGTACGGGCGGAGTCGGTGGGCACGTGGCGAGCGGTGCTGCGAGAACCACCTGTACGCGCGGGCGCTTGGCCAGGCGGGCACGTGGGGACGGGGCCTGGGACGGTCGGTGCGGACGAGGCTCGCGATGAGTGCCGCCCGGCGGGCCGAGCGAGGGTGCTCAGGTACCGCGACAGCGGGCACCGCCAGTTCGGCCCAGACCTTCTTGCCATGGGTCGTCGGTTCCGCGCCCCAGGTCTCCGACAGGCCCTCGATCAGCAGCATGCCTCGACCGGTGGTCAGTTCGTCGTTGCCGAAGTTCGCGGCGCCGGTGGGCATCCGGCGCGACGGGTCGTAGACCTCGATCACCACCCGGTCGCCGTCCGGAGAGAGGTAGATGCCGGCCAGCAGTCTTCCTGGCGCGTGGATGACCGCGTTGGCGAGCAACTCGTCGGCGACCAGCGCGATGTCGCCCAGCGAAGTCGGGTCGATCCCCCACGAGCGCGCGACTCGGACGACGGCTTCCCGGGCCGGCGGGACGTGGTCGCGCTTGGTACCGATGAACGAGATACGCCGAGCGTGAGTGGAGGCGATCACTGATCACCGTCGCAGGCTTGGACCGCGTCGACAACGCTGTTGCACGGCCAGGGGCCGCAGCCGTCGCTGCACCGGCCGTCCTCGAACTGGTGGCGGCCGAGGACCTCTCGGGCGTGGGTGCTGGCGGTGGCGAGGCGCGCGCGACGCTCAGCGGCGTGATCTGAGGGGCTCGCGGTTGCGTTCGACGCCCGGCCGTCTTCCGAAGCGAGAGGAACGGCCACCGCGTCCGCGTCCCGCTGATGCGTGGTAGCGCCTCTCTGGGCATCCGAGCGGAGGGTCATCGGCGCTTCTCCTTAGCCACTGGGTAGAGCCGCGCATGCGAGAGACCGCAGATGGGCCTCGGTCATGCGGGAGCGGGGAACCGCAAGCTGCGAGATGGTCGAGCTGCTGACGACCAGACAACTCCATCTCGATGCACCACGGTTAGGGCAACGGCTCCGCGTGCATGATCCATGCAGATCGTGCATGACGGGTTGTCCTGGTGCGGCTACGCTCGGCTCGCCAGGGCAGGATCAGCATTGGCAGGAGAAGCCATGTCGCGGACGGCCACAGGACACTCCGCTGCGGGTGGGATCGGAGAGGTGATCCGCCGCGCGCGAGTGTTGAGCGGCCGGTCGCAGGCGGACGTGGCCACCGAACTGGGCTACCACCAGTCGAAGATCAGCCGGTTGGAGAGCGGCAAGGGGACGCAGGACATCGACGTCCTGCGCGCTGTCGCAGCCGTGCTCGACATCCCACTGGAAAGCCTCGGCCTGTCCTCCCATACCAGTGCGGACAGCAGGACGGACGACATGCACCGTCGCAACTTCCTGGCCGCGAGCGTCGCCGCGCTCGCGACCCCGACGCCCCGTCCCCGCGTGGGGATAGAGCTGGTCCAGGCGCTGCTGCCTGGACCTGTTCCAGCCGATCACGCGCCACAACCCCAGGCCGCACTCGCGGCCCGGCTCTCCCAGGCTCGGAGGCTGTTCTACACCTGCCGGTACGCCGAACTCGAAGGCGCTCTGCCCTCGCTGATCGCCGACCTTCGCCAGGCCCAGGATGCCTCCCGCGGCGACGATCAAGTCCTGTCCGGCCTCCTCGCCACGGCGTACCAGACCGCGGTCAGCCTGCTGCTCAAGCTCGGCGACCACGGCAACGCCTGGCTGGCGGTCGGCCGTGCCATGGCCGAGGCCGAACGGAGCGCCGACCCCGTCGTGATGGCCTCCAGCGTCCGCGTCCAGGCGCACGTCCTCGCGCGCGACCGGCACACCGCGCCCGCCGTCACCCTCATCCGGCACACCGCCGACCAGCTCTCCGGCAGCTACGACCGGCGCCCACCCGAGTACCTCGCCGCGCTGGGGCTCATGCTCCTTCGCGGGGTGACGGCCGCAAGCGCCGGCGGCGACCGCGCCACGACCGCTGAGTTCCTCGCCGAGGCCCAGGAGGTCGCGCGCTACGTCGACCTCGACAGCCCCGAAGCGTGGGCGAACTTTAGTCCGACCAACGTCGCACTTCACTCGGTGAGCGCCTCGGTCGTCCTGGGCGACGCCGGAGCGGCGCTGGACGCCGCCCGGCCGCTGATGCGCAGGCGCATCCCGGTCCCCGAGCGCCGAGCGGCACTGTGGGTTGAGGCTGCACGGGCCTACAGCCAGCAGGGCAGACTGGCCGAGGGATACAAAGCGCTCAGGATCGCGGAGAGCTGTGCCTCGGAGGACATCCGCCGACGGCCCAGCGTGCTGGAGCTGGCCGGTGACATGGCCGCTCGCGACCGGCGCGGCGCCGTCCCGGAGCTTCGCCGTTTCTGCCAGGAGTTGGGAGTCCAGGTTTGACCGAGCACCGCGAGCCGTTCCTCTACGTCGTCGTCTGCGCGTCGGGCATCGCCGACGGAGTGGGCGAACTGATCACCGCTGCCCATTCCGAGGGCTGGGGAGTCGGCGTGATCGCGACCCCGAGCGGGCTCGGATTCATAGACCAGGAAGCCATTGAAGCCCAAACCGGCTACCCGATCCGCTCCGCCTGGCGCACCCCCAGCATCCCCCAACCGCTGCCTCCGGCCGACGCCATCGCGGTCGCCCCGGCCACGTTCAACACCATCAACAAGTGGGCCGCCGGCATCTCCGACACCCTCGCCCTCGGCATCCTCTGCGAGGCGTACGGCCTCGGTATCCCCGTGGCCGTCCAGCCCTACGTCAACTCCGCCCAGGCTGCCCACCCCGCGTACGGGGAGAGCCTGGCCCGGCTCCGGTCGATGGGCGTCCTGATCGGTGACTACGTCCCCCACAAGCCCAAGGCCGGCGGGGGTCGCGACAAGTACAACTGGACCCACGTCCTCGACCTTCTCCGCCCCGCGGCGGCCTCAGCGACGGAGAGGGATTAGCCGATGCACCCGGCTTCAGACGGACGGCCAGGTATCGCTGCCGCGATCGTGATCCGAGAGAGTCGGGTGCTGATGGTCCGGCGCCGAGTCAGCGAGGGCCAGCTCTCCTGGCAGTTCCCGGCAGGCAAGATCGAGCCCGGCGAGTCTCCCGAGCAAGCGGCTGTTCGCGAGACCGCGGAGGAGACGGGGGCTGAACGTGGCCGCCATCAAGGTCCTCGGCGAGCGCGTCCACCCGGAGACTGGCCGATGGATGTCGTACATGGTCTGCGAGATCGTCAGCGGCACCGCTGCCGTCGGTGACCCACGAGAACTGGACGCACTGGCGTGGGTGGCGCTTGCAGAGATCCCCGAATACGTCCCATACGGGATCTTCGAGCCAGTGCAGGCATACCTGGATATCGCGCTCAAGGGCTGAGTGAACAGCTGTGGGCGACCACCAACTGGTGGCCGCCCACAGCGGCAGCAGAATTCCGGTCGCTGGTGGTCAGCGGTGTCGGGATTGGGTGACGGGGCGCTGCAGGGCAGTCGTGGCGGAGGACGGGTTGGTCGTGGGGTGGCGGACGGTCGGGGCGGCAGACGAGCGCAGGAGTGCCGCCTCGACGGTGCGGTTGGGTGCGGGGTTGTAGCTGGTGTGCTGGATGCGAGCGATGAGGACCTTGGCGGGCAGGTGGGCGCTGCCGAGTTCGCGGCGGGCGGCGGCCTCGGTGAGGAGTTGGTGGGGTATGTAGCCGCCGGCCTCGGCGTCGGCGAGCACGGTGGCGAGGGCGGGCCAGTTGGGGTCGGCGAGGATCCGCGTCGCGTGGTCGGGAATGGCGGCGCGGACGTCGCTGGCGAGGGTGTTGCGGGTCTGCTCCTTGGGCTGGCGCTGGGCGAGGAAGGCGAGCTGGTCGGCGGCGGCCTGGTCGTAGGCGGCCTGAAGGTGCTGGACGGTTCGGCGCGCGGCTTCGGCCTGCTGGGCATGACCCTTGGCGGTGTGCCAGCGCTGGGAGAGGATCGTGGCCCAGACGAGGGCTGCGACGAAGACGGCGAGGGTGCTGCCGTCCTTTCCGCTGCCGGCGTGCACAAGATCGCGGGCCGCCTGTCGCAGACCGGCTGCCGCCGTGTGGTCTGCACGAATCTGGGAGCGCTGGGCGCGGGCGAAGGTCTTTGCTGCTACTCGGAGTTCGGCGCGCAGGTCCTGGGGTGCGGTCTGGGCGGTGGCCTCGATCAGTTCACCGAGGGCGGTGATGTGCGCCTGCGCACGCGCGTCACCACTGTCGCCGGCGGTGTCGTGGTCGGTGGTGAAGGTGTCGAGGGCGTTGGTGGCGTGCTGCCAGCGGGTGGCGGGCTTGTTACGGCGGGCGGTGGGGTGCTCCTCCGGCTTGCCGGCCGCAAGGAGCGCCTGGAGCTTGGGCAGGGACAGGTCGGGGGCGATCTTCCCGCCGGGGATGTAGTTCGGCTGCCCGTTGGCCTTCAGGTCGCCGGGGCGGGCGACGGAGTAGCCCTGAAGGTTGCCGGACGGGAAGCGGCGGATCTTGACCTCGACGCCATCGGCCTGGAGGTAGGCGAGAAGTTCCTCCGCGTTGCTCGCGTGGGGGATGGCGGCGCGGATGCGGTCCTGGAGCCACTCGCGGCTGGTCTGTTCCCAGCCGAGGCGCTTGGCTTTGTGCATCTCGGCCTGGGTGGGGCGGCGTTCGGCGGTCCGGTCGCCGGTGCCGAGCTGGCGCAGGCCGTAGTCCTTCTCGATCTCGCGGCACTCGGCGCCGACACGCTGGCCGCTGTTGTGGAGCTTGGGGCGGCGGCCGTCCTCGCGGACGGTGGTGGCAAGGATGTGGATGTGATCGTCCGCGTGGCGCACAGCGATCCAGCGGCAGGCGAGGTCGTCGTCCTTGGGGGCGATGCCGGCGGCCTGGACGATGCGTTCGGCGATCTCGGACCACTCGGCGTCGGAGAGGTAGCGGTCCTCGGGTGCGGCGCGTACGGGGCAGTGCCAGACGTGGTCGGTGAGCTTCTTGCCGGGCTCGCTGTTGCGCAGGCGGACGGGCTCGTCGAGGTAGCGGGCGAGCTCGGTGAGGGTGGCGTTCTCGTCGCGGCCGGGGTCGGGCATGGCGAGCATGGCGAAGCCGGCGACGATGTGCGGGTCGTGGTGCTCATCGTGGCGGCCGGGTCCGTAGAGGTAGGCGAGCAGGCCGCGGGTGTTGGAGCCGGGGTTCTTGATGGGGGCGATCACGGCGGTGTTCAGCCTTCCTGGTTGGCGGGCTGGCGAAGGGCCTCGGCGATCTCGGTGAGCAGGCAGTGGAGTTCGTCGAGGGTGCGGCGGATGTCGACCGGGGGCTCGTATCCGCCGTTGAGGGCTCGGGCGATCTGGTTGACGTTGCTGGCGATACCGCTGATCTGGCGCAGGACGCGGGCGCGGAACTCGTGGATGAGTCGGCGTTCTTCCGCCAGGGGCAGGTCGATGAAGAACCGGCCGGCTATGAAGGCAAGGACGACGTCGGCGGCGAACCCGGACAGGCCGCGGTAGCCGTTGGCGGCGGCAGCCGCACGCAGCCGAGGCTCGTCCTCGGGTTCGAACCGCAGAGGGCCGACGCGCTCTTCGCGCTTGGTGCCGGTGTAGCGGCGGTTCTTCGGCGCGGCATCATCGGCGGTGCTGTGGTCGGAGGACTCGTTGTCGGTCTCGGTCGGGCGGACGTCGGCGAGGATCTGCTGCTGAACGGCAAGGAGCTTGTCCGGGTCGGGGCCGCCCTCGGCCCCGACCTCCTGGCCCGGCGCGCCCTCGCGCTGGGCCGTCTCCGCCACCCCTGGGGCGGAGATCCCGCGAGTCCGGCCACGAGTCGGACACGCGGTACTACTGGCTCCGCCAGGGGCACGGCTGCCGAACGCCCGCTGCCAAAGACCCTTCACGGTATGGGACTTCTTCCTCTCCTTCGCGCTCTCGCCGGTGGTGCCGTGGGGGTGCTGGGTGTCGGTCACGGAACTGATCTCCTGTCGCGGGGTCGTCGAGGTGCTGTGGTGCGAGCGGGATGCGAACGCGGTGCACGAACCGGCTCGGGCGGCGAGCGGTTCGGCGGAAGAGTGATCCGATCCTTTGGCGGATCTTGCTGACCACGAGGTGGACATCCGCCAGACCACTTGGCGGTGAAGGGGCCGCCCGCCAGGCGCCGTGCGGGTCATTGGCGGGCGGCCACCCATGGAGCGGTGGCATGTCAGGCGGGCACCGGGTGCTCACGCGCCTGCTCAGGCTCGCGGTCGGCGTTCTCGGGCTGAGGGTCGGCCTGCTCATCCCGCAGGAGCGTCATCAGCTCCGTCCGGCGCTTGCTGCTGATCGGAATCCCGGCGTTGCTGAGAGCCTTCTCGACCACGGCGACGCTGACGCCGTGCTCTGTCACGACCGGCCGCATCATCTCCACGAGCTGGTCCATGGTCTTCGCCGGTGGGCGTCCGGTGCACTTGCGAGGCGCGGCTGGTTCTTCGGCCGGGTCGTCCCTGCGCTCTGTGACCGGCGTGGGGCTGGACGGGCTGTCCTGCTCCACCTTTGGTATGGGCGGGGCTGCCGGGATGGGCACGGGGTTTTCGCGGAGCGGGAGTTCGTCCTTGGCGGGCTTCGGGTCGGTGGCGGTCGCGGTCGCGCTGGTGTTGTGGGCGAGGAGGGTGCCACCGAAGAAGGCGAGAGCGGGCCATCCGGCGACCAGGATCCGCAGCCAGGCGGGGACGTGGGCGAGGTCGAGGAGTCCAGCGGTGGCGACGTTGGCGCCGAGGGAGGCGGTCAGGGCGATGGCGAACCACGTCCAGGCGGTGCCGGCAGGGCGGCCGGTGGTGCGCAGGGTCCGCATGCGGTGCCAGGCGGCGACGAGCAGCAGGTCGACCGAGACGGGGTAGGCCCAGGCTTTCCAGCCGTGCTGTCCGGCGGCTTCGGCGATGTCGTGGAGGTGGGCGAAAGACAGGGCGCCCGCGATGGCGGCCTGTACGAGGACGGCGTCCGGGCGGGGCAGACGCGGTGAGGTGGTGGCGGTCATGCGGAAGGTGGTCCTCGCGGGTCGGGCGGTGGTGGTTTGTGGGATTGCCGTCTCTGCCGTCTTGCCGTCTTGGTGCTGCAGGACGGTCTCTGGGCCGGGGCGGGCTCGGCCGCCCGGGTGGTGCCGTGGACACGGCGCAGTTCGGGTTCGGGCCGGTGCGGTATCCGTCTTGGGGCTCGTATCCGTCCCGGAGTCAGGGCCTTTGAGCTGCGGTTTTACGGCAGAGACGGCTGGGACGGCACAAGACGGATGTGTTTCCCGTCCCGGGCGGGCCCGCCGCTCGCGCCGAGGTTCGGGCGGCGGCGGGCCGGTGGCGGCGTGGGACGGTTGCCGTCCCACGCGCCGTCTTGCAGGCGGGGTGGTGCCGTCCCCGGTGTAGGAGCGTTTCCGTCTTGGGAGACCGTTCCGTCCCGGCGGCAGGTGCTGTGACCTGTGCTGTTACGGCAGGGACGGCAGGGACGGCAGTTCGGGGAGGCTGGTCAGCCTCTGCTGCTCGTGCCCGTGCCCTCGTCCGTAGCCGTGGGGGTGACGGGGTGGACGGTGGGGCAGTAACGGCGCCAGGCGTCGAGGAACTTGTGGCGCGCGTAGCCCTTGCGCTGGGTTCCGTCGCCGAGGCGCACGTTGCCGGAGGTGATGCCGAACTCGCGGAGCATCGCGCCGAGTGCGCGCGGAGTCAGCCCGCCCCGGGCCGACTCCGCCCACGGCGCCTCCTCGTTGCCGTTGAGCGCGAACAGCAGCTGGCCGGTGGTCATGCTGTCCGGCTCCGGCTCGCTGGCGGCGTGGAAGATCCGGCGGATGTCGGCGAGGATCCGTGCGCCGCCGGGGTTGTCCTCCTCCGTCTGGACCTCGGCGTCGACCATGCGATTGCACGCCTGGCGGGCACGGCGGGGCCAGGGGCCTCCGGCGAGGTCGGCGATGATCACCAGGGGCTCCCAGGTGTCAGCCGCGCGGTCCTCGACCGGCATGGCGGGCTCCAGGCGCAGGGCTTGGTCGGCGAGCGGTGCCGTCCAGCGGGCGATCTTGTCGCGGATCGCGTGCAGGGCGGGGCAGTCGCGCTTGGTGCGGTACGGGGAGACGCGCTCGCCCTCGGCGCGGCGGCGCATGCGGATCACGATGGAGCGGTCCATGATCGTGTCGGGGAGGTCGCCGATGCCGGCGATGGCCGCCATGGCGAAGGTGTGGAACCTGCCCGGGGCGTGCTCCTTGCCGACCACCCGCAGCACGTAGCGGTCGCGCTGGTGCCCGGCGTTGAGCAGGCCGCGCATCTCCTCGTTCTTCTCGGCCATCTTCGGGCTGCCGAAGATCGTGTCCGCCTCGTCCACCAGCAGGGTGGGCGGCTCCTCGCTGATCGAGCGGAAGATGGCGGCCGGAGACGAGTTCACCGTCGCCACGGGATTGTGCACCGTCTCGGTGAGGACGTCGAGCAGGCGGGACTTGCCGCAGCGCTTGGCCGGGCCGACCACGGCCAGGCGCGGGGCGTGCTGCCACGAGCCCTGCAGGTGGGTCGCGGCGACCCACAACGTGGTGGCGTCCAGGGCCTGGTCGGAGGGAAGGATCACGAACTTCGCGATCTGGGCCCTCAGCTGCGCGAGCAGGTCGGCGCCCTCGGTCGCCTCGGTGTCGGGCATCAGGTCGGTCCCGTCCGGGACGGCGGGGTCGGCAGGCGCCGCCTCGGCGTCGCGTCCACAGGCTGTGGACGCGAGGGCCTGCTGGGCGGGCAGGTAGGTGCCGGGCTCGCCGGCCTTGGCGACCGGCGGCCAACTCACGGTGGGAGCTGCCGGATCGAGCTGGTGGGACGTAGACTCCATGCTGAAGCTCCAGACTGGGGCGCGGGACCTGTTCCGTCGCGCGCCGCCGATGAAGGTCGTGGGTAAGGACTTCGCCTGGCCCTCGGTGTTCGCAGCACCGGGGGCCTTCGTGCGTCCTGGGGCGGTCGGGCCGGGGATCCTGGCCCTCTCAACTCACAGGGACTGCTTGCACCTTGGCGGTGGTCCCTCGGCGGCCGAGGCCGCCGAGGGACCACGAACGTACGGTCATGCCGCTGGAAGATCCACTCCAATCGGGCAAGTACGCCCACGGCAGACAGGCTTGTGGATCGGGCTCTCACCACGTCAAGCTGCATCAGCCGCCGAACCTTCGCCGAGCGCCGCGTCGATGCCGAGCAGGCGCAGAAGGTCCGCTGTGATCACGCGATACTTCTTGCCCAGTCGCAGAACCCGGCAGGGGTAGGCACCGAGGCGGGCCAGCTCGTAGCCCTTGCTCCGCCCGAGGCCGATGGCCCGGTTTGCGGTGTCGAGGTCGATGGCCGCCGGCAGCCTGAGAAGTTCGGCCCGAACCATCCCCTGCGCCGTCGCGGATATGTCACCAGTTCGCACATGAACTCCAAGTCCGAGCTTCCCCCGGACGGGGGGCTGCGGCGGAGTGCCGCAACGGAGAAGAGCTTTCCAGTGGCTACTGTGTCGATATGACACAACGCCGCGAGGAACACTGGTCCACCGACGACGAAGACGCGCCCGACTGGCCCGAACGGATCACCAAGGACGTGATCCGAGCAATCACCCGAAGGAGGCAAGACCTTGGACTGTCCGCGCAGGATGTGGCCGACGAAACAGGGGCCCTGGGCTACGAAGTCCCCCGGAACGTCATCGCCAACTGGGAGTCCGGTAGGCGCAAGACGATCACGATTCCCGAGCTGATCGTCGTGGCCGAGGCCCTGGACATCGCACCGGTCGAGCTGCTCTTCTCCCCAGCCCTCGGCGGCCGGGTCGACTACCTGCCAGAGATGCCCAGCGACCGCTGGTCGGCGCTCACCCACTTCACCGGCGAGGCCCGCCACTCGCTCGGGATGTACCGACTCCGCCTCTACCGGGAGCACGAACGGATCTGGCAGGAGCTCCAGGAGGAACACCACGCCGCGTTCCAGCTGGAATTCAAATTGTTCCGGGAGGAATGGCCTCCCGACTCGCAGGACAAACTCGACGCTTTCGTCGCAGCCATCCGTGAGCGGCTTCAACCCGCCAGGGCACACCTGCGCGAGATCGGCCTGGAAGTCCCGCACCTCGCACCGAGTCTCGGCTTTCTCGACGCCGAACTCCCCCCGCTGAAGACCGATACCGATCTGGAGGACGAATGAAGGGTTCCACCTACCACCGCTGCTACTGCCGCGACGCCGAGACCGGAAAGCCGCTCGGCAAGGCGTGCCCGAAGCTCGGCAGCCGAAAGCACGGCGCCTACTCCATACGCCAGGAGCTGCCCAACTCCGAGGACGGCACTCGCCGTTCGTTCAACCGCGCCGGCTACGAGACGCTGAAGGAGGCCCAGGCTGACCTCGACCACGTTCGCGGCCTGCTCGCCCTCGGCAAGGAGGATCCGGACGACCTGGCCCTGGTCGCCGAGCTGCTGGTGAAGGTCGCGGACGAGAAGGCCCAGCTGCCCGACATCGAGGAGACCCGCAACCGCCTGAAGGCCGGTCAGGACCTCTCCGCCCGCGTCACTGTCGGCGAGTGGCTGGACACCTGGCTGGCCGGCAAGAAGATCCGCAAGTCCGGCATCACCCGCTACGAGTGTGACGTCCGGGTCCACCTCAAGCCCCGCATCGGGCACATCCGCGTCGACCGGCTGCGGGTGAGCACGCTCGCCGAGATGTTCACGGCCATCGCCGACGCCAACGAGGAGATCCTGGAGAACAACGCCCTGCGGCACGCGCTGAAGGCCGAGCTCGCCACCGTGCCGATCAAGGGCTTGGAGAACCGTGCCCGCCGCAAGGCTCTGCGCGCGGAGCTTGCCGAGATGCCACCGTTTCGGCGCACGACCGGCGCGGCCACCCGCCAGCGCATCCGGGCCACGCTCCGGACCGCCCTGAACGCCGCGATCCCCGAGGGCCTGATCACCCTGAACCCGGCCGCCCACGTCAAGCTCGACCCGGCCACCAAGCCGAAGGGTCTGGTGTGGACACCCGAGCGGGTCGCGCAGTGGCGGGAGACCGGCGTGAAGCCCTCCCCCGTGATGGTCTGGACGCCGCAACAGACTGGCGCGTTCCTCGATTTCGTCGCTGACGACCGCCTGTACGCGATGTGGCACGTGATCGCCTTCCGCGGTCTTCGCCGAGGCGAGGCGTGCGGGCAGCTGTGGTCCGAGACCAACCTCGACGACAGCTCGCTGACCGTGACGACCCAGCTCGTGCAGGACGGCTGGGAGGTCGAGGAGTCCGACCCCAAGACCGACGGGAGCTTCCGGACCGTGGCGCTGGACGACGACACGGTGGCCGTCCTGCGGCGCCACCGCGAGCGGCAGCGGAAGGAGCGGAGCGACTGGGGGCCTGCCTGGAAGAACACTGGCCGGGTCTTCACCAACGAGGACGGGTCCTGGCTCCACCCCGGCAAGGTCACCGAAATGTTCGCGCGACTGATCGCCGCATCCGGGCTGCCGCCGATCCGCCTGCACGACCTCCGCCATGGCGCGGCCACGCTCGCCCTCGCCGGCGGGGTCGACATGAAGGTGGTGTCCGAGATGCTCGGCCACTCCTCCATCAAGATCACGTCGGACACCTACACCAGCGTCCTGCCCGAGATCGCCAAGGGCGCGGCCGAGGCCGCCGCGAAGCTCGTCCCCCTCCAGCGGAAGACCGAAGCCGAGGCTCATGCCAAGGCCGCAGCCGAAGCGGAGAAGGCGAAGCGGAAGGCCGCGAAGAAGGCGAAGTCGAAGGACAAGAAGACCAAGGGCTAATCCAAGATCAACACCGCCGCTCACGCATCGCTCACGCAAGCGATCTTGTGGCGCTTCGCTGACGGCTGCTCACACGCCAAGGAATGGCAAAAGGCCCAGGTCATGGGCTATATGACCTGGGCCTTCACTGAGCCGCCTTCGGGATTCGAACCCGAGACCTACGCATTACGAGTGCGTTGCTCTGGCCAACTGAGCTAAGGCGGCACCGATGCCGCGTGCGGCGGCAACGCGGGCCAGTCTACACAGGTTCGCGGGTGATCCGTAACGGGACGGTCCGGCGGCCGACCGGGCGGCCGCCGGGCACCCGGGCCGGGCCGGGCCGGGCCGGTCAGGCGGAGGAGACGGCGAGCTTGGCGGCGAAGCCGGCGAACAGGACGGCGACGCCGCTGGTGAGGGTGGCGGACAGCCTCCGGCGGCGGCGGAAGGCGGTGGCCAGGGTGGTGCCCGCGAAGATCAGCAGCGAGAGGTAGAGCATGCTGAACGTCTGCAGGATCCCGCCGAGCAGGGCGAAGGAGAGCACCGGCCGGCCGTAGCCCGGGTCGACGAACTGGGTGAAGAAGGAGAGCAGGAAGAGGATCGCCTTCGGGTTCAGCAGGCTGATCACCAGGGCTCGGCGGAACGGCCGCTCGACGGCCTCGGGAGCCGCCTGCGCCTCCGGGTCGGCGACGGCCCGGCGCTCGCGCCAGAGCTGGCGGGCGGCCCGCAGCATGCCGAAGCCGATCCAGAGCAGGTAGGCGGCGCCGCCGAACTTGACCACCGCGAAGACGGCCGGGTTGGCCTTCAGGAGGGAGGTGGCGCCCAGCGAGGTGAGGCTGATCAGCGTGAAGTCGCCGACGAAGACGCCGGCGGCGGCCCGGTAGCCGGTCCGGACGCCCTTGCGGGCGGCGACGGACAGCACGTACAGGGAGTTGGGTCCGGGGAGCAGGATGATGACGAGGGCGCCGAGGACGTAGGTCGCCAGGTCGTTGACTCCGAGCACGGTGCGCTCCGGTGGGGACGGGGGCAGGGGGGCGCTCATCGTAACGTCGCACCGGTGATCGATTGAAGCTGCAACCATCCGGCCCCGCGGCCGCACCCGCGGCACCGCCCCGCGCCCGGGGCGCGCGCTAGCGGCCGCAGCGCTTCCCCTGCTCAGGGGCCTCGCCGGTGAGCAGGAAACGGTTGACCGCCCCGTCCACGCAGGCGTCGTGCCGCCCGTACGCGGTGTGCCCGTCCCCGTCGTAGGTGAGCAGCCGCCCCGACTCCAGCTGCCCGGCCAGCGACTGCGCCCACGCGTACGGCGTGGCCGGGTCCCGGGTGGTGCCGACGACCACGATCGGGGCGGCCCCGGCGGCCCGGATGGTGTGCGCCGCACCGGTCGCCCGGACCGGCCAGTAGGCGCAGGTCAGCGCCATCCACGCCATGTCGCGGCCGAAGTGCGGCGAGGCCCGCTCGAAGTCCGGCACCGCGCGCAGCACGTCCCCCGGCCCGGCGAACGGGGCGGGCAGGTCCAGGCAGTTCACCGCCGTGTTGGCGAACATCAGGTTGGGGTACGAGCCGTCCGCCTCCCGCCCGTAGTACGCGTCGGACAGGCGCAGCAGGGCGGTGCCGTCGCCGGCCCTGGCGTCGCCGAGCGCGGCGCGCAGCTTGGGCCAGAGGTAGTCGGCGTACATGGCCTCGATGACGCCGGTGGTCGCCTGCGCGCCGGTGAGCCGGCGGCCGTTGTCCGCGCTCGGCAGCGGCTGCGCCCGGACGGTCGCGAACAGGGCGGTGAGCTGCTCGCCGACCTGCTGTTCGGTGCGGCCGAGCGGGCAGTCCTCCCGCCGGGCGCAGTCCCTGGCGAAGGCCGCCCAGGCGGTCTCGAAGCCGCCCGCCTGGGTGCGGTTGCCGGTGACCGAGTCGAGCGCCGGGTCCATCGCGCCGTCCAGCACCAGCCGCCCGACCCGGCCGGGGAAGAGCCCCGCGTAGGTGGCGCCGAGGAAGGTGCCGTAGGACTTGCCGACGTAGTTCAGCCGCTCGTCGCCGAGCAGGGCCCGCAGCACGTCCATGTCGCGGGCCGCCTCGACGGTGCTCAGGTGGCCGAGCGCGGAGCCGACCCGCTGCCGGCAGCCCTCGGCGAACTCCTTGTCCGCGGCGACCAGCGCGTCGATCCCGCCCTGGTCGCCCGGGGTGAGGCCGACGGCCGTGAAGGCGTCCATCCGTTCCCCGCTCAGGCAGGTGACCGGGTTGCTCCGGCCGACCCCGCGCGGGTCGAGGCCGACCAGGTCGTACCGGGCGCGCACGCCGCCGTCGTACGTCCGGGCCACCGCCTCCACGTACTCGACCGCCGACCCGCCGGGCCCGCCCGGGTTCAGCAGCAGCGAGCCGAGCCGGCCCTCCCGGCCGGCCCCCTCGGGAGCCGCCGGGGCCCGGACGGCCGCCAGGGTGAGGTCGCCGTCGCCCGGCCGGTCGTAGTCCAGCGGCACCCGGAAGGTGGTGCACTCGAACCCGCCGTCGCAGGGCTGCCAGCCCGGCCGCTGCGCGTAGTAGGGCGCGAGCGCGGCCGGCACCGCCGCGGGCAGCGGCTCCAGCGGCGTGGCCCCGGCCGCCGCGGAGGCCGCCCCCGCACCGGCCGCGTCCGTGGCGGCCGCCCCGGCGGGGCCGGACGGCCCGGCCCCCGACCCCCCGGGCGCGCCCGCGCCGCAGCCGCCCGTCAGCAGCCCGGCGGCGAGCGCCGCGGCCAGTACCCGCCCGGTGGCCCTCATCCGGTTCCTCTCCAGCGCTCGGTCCGACGAAGACGAAGAAGTCCGCCGGGGCGCCCGGTCGGGCCCGGCGGAAAAGCAGCCGCCCGGTACCCGCTCCGGGTACCGGGCAGCGTAGCCCGCTCGCGCGGCCGTCAGGACGCCTTGGCCAGCGCCTCGGCCAGGAACTGCGCCGCCTGCCGGACCAGCCGCAGCCGCTCCCGGTCGGGGGTGTAGTCCTGCACGTTGTCCGAGATCCGCACGTCGGCCTTGGCTGCCGCACCGGCGCCGCCCTTCAGCCCGGCCTGGAGCTTGCGGGCCGCGTCCAGCCCGGCGGCGTCCCCCTTGGCCGCGGCCAGCAGCAGCTTCGCAGCGCTGCCGGCCGGGGCCTCGGCACCGGTCTGGGCCAGCGCGGCGGTGTCGTACCGGCCGGAGACCGCGGCGGCCGCGCCGTACAGGTCGGGGCGGGCCAGCCCGGCGGCGGCCGCGCAGGGCGCGCCGCCCTCGACGCCGAGGGTCCCCCAGGAGGCCGGGCCGGGCGGCAGGGTCCGGAAGGAGGCCGCGACGGTGGTGCGCAGCGCCGCGTCGTCGGCGACGGCGGCCGGGGCCGCCGCGACCAGCTCGCAGGGGTGCGCGGTGCCGTTCGGCGCCTCGGGGGCGACCAGGATGAACGGGCGGGCCCGGCCGACCTGCAGCGCCGAGGCGATCCCGTCGAAGACGTCCGGGACCTCGGCGTCGGCGGTCCTGCTCGGCGCGGCCGCCTGCATCACCACCACCGGGAAGCGGGCGTTCGGCTCCTTGGCGTACTGCGGCGGCAACCAGACCCGCACGTTGCGCGGGCGCCCGTCCGGGCCGAGCACCGCGGACTGCAGCAGCTCCCCGCCGCCGGGGCGACCGACGCTGTCGAACCTGCTGGCGACGACGGGCGGTGCGGCGGGCGTCGAGGCCGCGGCCGGTTCGGCGGCGGCCGGCGGCGCCGCCTGCTGCCGCGCCGCGGCGACCGCGCTCGGCACCGTCTCGGCCGCGTCGACGGCCGACTCCGCCCGGTCCGTCGGCCGGTCGCCGTGGCCGAAGCCACCGAAGGCCCCGAGTGCGGTGAGCAGCGTCAGCGCGGTGACGCAGACCCCGCAGACCATCGCCCCGGCCGCCCGCAGCAGCATCGGCCAGCGGTCCCCGGCCAGCTCGTAGGTCTCGGCGGCCCGCAGGTCCCGCCAGCGCTGGAGCGCGCCGCGGGCCAGCCAGATCCCGCCCAGCGCGGCCGCCAGCAGGGGGATGACGAGGAGCGGACGAACCATGGGACGCACCACCTCGGGAGGAGGGCCGGGGCCGGGCGCGGCCCGGCTCCGTCGGGAGACGACGGCCCCGGCACCGGGGCGCAGTCGGCCCCCAGCGTGCACAACGGGCGGGCGGTCACACGCGGGTGTGCCCGGCGCGTGGCGCTCGTTCACTCGAAGGTGGGACAGCTGGCCAGCGCCGGGAGGCCTAGGGTCGGCCCTCCGCGGGGTGCGCCGACGGGCGGGTGCACCGACGGGCGGGTGCACCGACGGGCGGGGTCAGCCGGCGCGCAGCGCCACCGTCATCGCCTCGACGGCGAGCAGCGGGTCGACGTTGCGGTCCAACGCGCGGCGGCAGGCCAGCACGGCCTCGATCCGGCGCAGCGTGCCCTCCGGCGGGCCGGCCTGGGCGACCCGGTTCAGTGCCTGCCGCTGGTCCTCGTTGGCGAGCGCGCCGGTGGAGCCGAGCTGGATCGCGAGCACGTCCCGGTAGAAGCCGAGCAGGTCGAGCAGCGCGACGCCGAGGGTCTCCCGGCGGGTCCGGGTGGCCCGGCTCTTCTGCCGCTTCTCCAGCTCCTTGACCGCCCCGGCCATGCCGCGCGGCGCCTTGCTGCCCTCGGCGGCGCCGTAGGCGGCCTTCAGGTCGTCGGTCTCCCTGGCGTCCTGGGTCTCGGCGAGCGCCTCGGCGTCGGCCTTGGCGGTGTCGACCAGGCGCTGGGCGGCGGCCAGGCAGCCGCCGATGTCGCCGACCTCCAGCGGGATCCGCAGCACCTCGGTGCGCCGGCTGCGGGCCTGGTCGTCGACGGCCAGCCGGCGCGCCCGCTCGACGTCGCCCTGCCCGGCCAGCGCCGCCAGCCGGGCCGTCTCGGGCTCGACCCCGTCCCGGCGGACCAGCATGTCGGCGACCGCCTCGGCGGCCGGGGTGCGCAGCACGAGCAGGCGGCAGCGCGAGCGGATCGTCGGCAGCACGTCCTGGACGGAGGGGGCGCAGAGCAGCCAGACGGTCCGCGGCGAGGGCTCCTCGACGCCCTTGAGCAGGGCGTTCGCGGCGGCCTCGGTGAGCCGGTGGGCGGCGTCGACGAGGATCACCGACCAGCGTCCGCCGGTCGGGTAGCTGGAGGCGCGCAGGACCAGCTCGCGCATGTCCCCGACGCCGATGGACAGACCGTCGGTCCGGACGTACTTGACGTCGGCGTGGCTGCCGGCCAGCACGGTGTGGCAGCCGTCGCAGAACCCGCAGCCGGGCGTGCCGCCGAGCGCGAGGTCCGGGCTGGTGCACTGGAGGGCGGCGGCGAACGAGCGCGCGGCGGTGACCTGACCGGCTCCGGGCGGGCCGGTGAACAGCCAGGCGTGCGTCATCAGGGAGGCGTTCCCGCCCGGCTCCGGGGCCGCACCGCGACCGGCCGCGACGGTCGCCCCGGCCGCCCGGGCCGCGGCGGTGAGCTGCTCGACCACCCGCTCCTGGCCCACCAGGTCGTCCCAGACGGCCACTGCTGCTCCCAAGCTCCGTACGGCGGCGCTCCCGGCGCCCCTTCCCCGCCGTCGAGCATACGGGTCCGCTGCGACACCCCCGGCGCCGTCGCCCCGAGCCGGCCCGACCCGGCCCGTCCGGGCCAGAACGGCGACGGGCGGCGCCGCCCGGGGTGGGGAACCCCGGCGGCGCCGCCCGTCGTCCGCGTCCGCTCCGGGGTCAGCCCCGGCGGCCCCAGCGGCGGCCCTTGCCCTTGCCGCCGTCCCCATCCCCGTCCGTTCCGCCGTCCCCGGCGCGGCCGGCGCCCGGGTCCTGCGGGGGCCGGGCGCCGCGCTGCTCCCAGTCCGCCCACTCGTCTCGCGAGCCGAGCAGGGTGTCGGTGAGGCTCGGCAGGTCGTCCATCGGCGTCTCCTCGGCCCACTCGGGCCGTGGCCGCTCGGCGGTGGCCTGCGGGTCCGCGTCGACCGCGGGCAGCTCACGGGTGCCGTCCGCCGGCTCCGCGCGCCACAGCCCCGGCGGCACCCGGTCCCCGGTCCGGTCCGCCCCGGCGCCGCCCGGCTGCGGCCGGACGGGCTCGGCCCCGGCCCGCTCCGCACGGCCGGACTCCGCACGGCCCGGCTGCGCACGCTCCGGCTGCGGGCGGTCCGGCTCGACGCGCGGCAACAGCGCCGTCCGCTCGGCGTCCGCGGGGACCTTCGGCAGCAGCGCCGTCCGCTCGGTCTCCGCCGAGACCTTCGGCAGCACCGCGGTCTCGTCCACGGCCGCCGGCGGGACCGCCGGCAGCGGCGCGGTCGTCTCGACGGCCTCCGGCGCCCCGGCGCCCGCCCGGTGGTCCGGCAGCGCCAGCTCCCGGGTCGCGTCGTCGGTGGGCCGGTCCTCCCGGACGGCCCGCAGCTCGGTGGTCACGGCGTCCCCGGGCGTGGCGGCCCCGGGCGCACCCGCCCCGGGCGTGCCGGCCGCCCGCTCCGCCGCCGTCTTGGCCGCGGCGGCCGCGGCGGCGAGCGCGGCGGCCTGCGCCAGCCGGGCCTCCTCGGCCCGCTGCAGCGCCTCCTCGGCGCGGCGGCGCTGCTCCTCCCGGGCCAGCTCGCGCTGCCGCTGGAGCTCGGCCTGGGCGGCCGCCTCGTCGGCGAGCCGCTTGCGCTCGGCGGCCTCCGCGGCCAGCCGGGCCTCCTCGGCGCGGCGGCGCTGCTCCTCCTGCTCGGCCCTGAGCCGGGCCTCCTCCTCCGCCCGGCGGCGCGCCTCCTCCTCGGCCTTGCGGCGGGCCTCGGCGGCGACCCGCTCGGCCTCCTCCTTCGCGAGCCGCTCCTTCTCCGCCTGCTCGGCGCGCAGCTGCTCCAGCAGCTCCTGGCGCTTGCGCTCGGCGGCCTCCGCCTCGGCCTTCCTGCGGGCCTCCTCGGCGGCGCGGCGCTCGGCCTCCTCACGGGCGAGCCGCTCCTGCTCGGCGCGGGCGGCCTTCTCCTGCTCGGAGAGGGGCAGCTCGCGGTCGAGCCGGTGCCGGATCGCGGTGGTGACGGAGCCGGGGGCCTGGCTGCCGTCGACGACCAGGTAGCGCGCCGGGTCGGCGGCCGCGAGGGCGAGGAAGCCGGCCCGGACCCGCTGGTGGAACTCGGTCGGCTCGGACTCCAGCCGGTCGAGCGCCTCGGTGAACCGCTCGCGGGCCTTGGTCGGGTCGACGTCCAGCACGACGGTCAGGTCGGGCAGCAGCCCGCCGGTCGCCCAGCGCGAGATCCGGGAGACCTCGGTGGCGGCCAGGTCGCGCCCGGCGCCCTGGTAGGCGATCGAGGAGTCCATGTACCGGTCGGTGATCACCACGGCGCCCCGGGCGAGGGCCGGCCGGATGACGTTCTCGACGTGCTCGGCGCGGTCGGCGGCGTAGATCAGCGCCTCGGCGCGGTGCGACAGGCCGGTGTTGCCGACGTCCAGGACGAGGCCGCGCAGCCGCTGGCCGACCGGGCTGCCGCCGGGCTCGCGGGTGAGCACGACCTCGTGCCCCTTGCCGCGGATCCACTCGGCGAGCGCCTGCGCCTGGGTGGACTTGCCGGCCCCGTCGCCGCCCTCCAGGGCGATGAAGAAGCCGGTGCCGGCGCCCCGGTGCGGGGTCGGCCCGCCGGCGCCGCGCACCGCGTCCAGCAGGTCCCGGCCGAACGGCGTGGTGCCGCGCCGGTCGTCGGTCCGCAGCAGCACGACGGCGGCCAGCACGAGCGTGAGCAGCCCCGAGGTGGCGACGGCGAGCGCCGCGCCGCCGTGGATGAAGGTGAACGAGCCGGGCTCGACCGTGCCGTACTCGACGTCCCCGTAGGCCGCGGCGATCAGCGGGACGACCACCAGCGCGGCGCCGACCACGACCCGCAGCACCGCGTACAGGTGCTCGGTGACCTTCGGCAGCCGGGCCTCCTCGACCTCCTGGGCGAGCAGGGTGCGGCCGGTGGAGACGATGATCCCGGCGGTCAGGCCGGCCAGCACGGTGAGCCCCAGGACCAGCACGAAGTCCAGCACCAGCCCGGCGAGGATCAGCGCCACGCCCTCGGTGAGCAGCGCCAGCGCGAGCAGCCGGCGGCGGGAGAGCGCGGGCAGCGTGGCCCGGGTCAGCCGGGCGCCGAGCGCGGGCGCCGCGGTGGCGGCCAGCACCAGCAGCCCGTACCCGATCGGCCCGGCGCGGTGCTCGGCGGCGGTGAGCAGGGCCAGCGCGGCGACGCCGGCCATCGAGGCGAAGCCGGCCGCGACGGCGAAGGTGAAGTACGGGGCGCTGCCGGTGCGGCCCTTGCCCAGCGCGGGCCCGGGCGTGGCGTCGGTCGGGGCGCGCAGCCCCTGCAGCGGCGAGTGCGGCGCGGCGGTCACCGGGCCGACGGGCAGCTGCTGGAGGTGGTCGCGGACGGCCGCGGCGGCGAACAGGCCGGCCGCGCCGAGCGCGGCGAAGGTGACCTGGTGGGCGCGGAGCCAGTCCGAGCCGAGCGCCGCGCCGATGTTGTTCAGGAGGGTGAGGGCGACCAGGCCGGCGGCCGCGAGCGGCGCGGTGGCCCAGCCGGTGAAGCGGTCGATGCTCCGGACGGTGTCCAGGTTGACGGCGGCCGGCCGCTGCTCGGCGGCGGGCGCGTAGGGGTCGGCGGGCGGCAGCAGGCCCGGGACGGCGACGTCCCTGGCGATCGCCCGGACCCGCTCGGCACCGCCGGTGAGGAACACCGTGGCGAGCAGCACGTAGGTGGCGGCGGCGGAGGGCCGCGCACCGGAGGACAGCCAGACCGTCCACCAGGGCGCGAGGCCGATCAGCAGGGCGCACAGCGCGTCGGCGCCGAGCAGCGTCCAGCGCCGGTCCAGCTTCCCGGCGACCAGCCGGTGCACCGGGCCGAGCAGCGCCACCCCGACCAGCCCGGCGGCCAGCAGCCGCACGGCGAGGACGGCGGTCACGGCGAAGGCGAGGCTGCGCGGCAGGTCGCCGAACTGGCCGCCGAGGGCGGCGGAGACCACGGTGAGCACGAGCAGCACCAGCAGCCCGAGCCGGTCGCCGGTGCCGCCGATCAGCTGGGTGGTCCACAGGCGCCGGTAGGGACGTGTCCGCAGCAGCGCCCGGGCCCGGTCGACCGGGGTACCGGCGGGCGCGACCCCGGGCAGGTCCGGCGCCGCGGCTCTGGCGGCCGGGGCGGCGCTGGGGGTGGGCTGCTCCTCGCTCGTCATACGGTCAGCGTAGCGGGCGGGGCTTGACCGGAATGAGATGAACGGGGTTCCGGTTCGCGCTCATCACCGGCCTGTGACGATTCGCGCACGTAGCCCGGACGACCACGGGCCCGCGCCCCCCGAGCGGGGGGCGCGGGCCCGGCGGCACTGGCGGGGGATCAGCCCTCGTCGGTGGTCGCGGTCTTGCTCGCGGCGGTCTTCTTGGCCGCCGTCGTCTTGGCCGCGGTCTTCTTCACCGCCGTCTTCTTGGCGGCGGTCTTCTTCGCGGCCGTCTTGGTGGCGGTGGTCTTGGTCGCCGTCGCCTTCTTGGCCGCCGCCTTCTTGGCGGGGGCCTTCTTGGCCGCCTTCTTCACCGGCCCGCGCGCCCGCTTCTCGGCGAGCAGCTCGTAGCCGCGCTCCGGCGTGATGGTCTCGACCTCGTCGTCCTTGCGGAGCGTCGCGTTGGTCTCGCCGTCGGTCACGTACGGGCCGAACCGGCCGTCCTTGACCACCACCGGGCGCTCGCTGACCGGGTCGGTGCCCAGCTCCTTGAGCGGCGGGGCGGCGGCGGCCCGGCCGCGCTGCTTCGGCTGGGCGTAGATCGCCAGCGCCTCGTCCAGGGTGATCGTGAAGAGCTGGTCCTCGCTGGTGAGCGAGCGGGAGTCGGTGCCGCGCTTGAGGTACGGGCCGTAGCGGCCGTTCTGCGCGGTGATCTCCACACCCTCGGCGTCGGCGCCGACCACGCGCGGCAGCGAGAGCAGCCGCAGCGCGTCCTCCAGGGTGACGGTGTCCAGCGACATCGACTGGAAGAGCGAGGCGGTGCGCGGCTTGACGGCGTTCTTGCCGGTCTTGGGCGTGCCCTCGGGCAGGATCTCGGTCACGTACGGGCCGAAGCGGCCCTTCTTGGCGACCAGCTGGTTGCCGCTGACCGGGTCCGCGCCCAGCTCGAAGTCTCCGCTGGGGCTGGCCAGCAGTTCCTCGGCCAGCTCGACGGTGAGCTCGTCCGGCGGCAGGTCGTCCGGGATGTCGGCGCGCTGGCCGGGCTCGCCCTCGACCTCGGAGGCGCGCTCCACGTACGGGCCGTAGCGGCCGACCCGCAGCGTGATGTCGTCGCTGATCCGGAAGGAGCTGATCTCCCGGGCGTCGATCGCGCCGAGGTCGGTGACCAGTTCCTTCAGACCGCCGAGGTGGTCGCCGTCGCCGTTGCCGGCCTCGGCGGCGCCGCCGGTGGCCACGCCCTCGCCCTCACCGAAGTAGAAGCGCTTCAGCCACGGCACGGACTTCGCCTCGCCGGCCGCGATGCGGTCGAGGTCGTCCTCCATCTTGGCGGTGAAGTCGTAGTCGACCAGCCGGCCGAAGTGCTTCTCCAGCAGGTTGACCACGGCGAAGGAGAGGAACGACGGAACGAGCGCCGTCCCCTTCTTGAACACGTAGCGGCGCTGGATGATGGTGTCGATGATCGAGGCGTAGGTGGAGGGGCGGCCGATCTCCCGGTCCTCCAGCTCCTTGACCAGCGAGGCCTCGGTGTAGCGCGCCGGGGGCTTGGTGGCGTGCCCCTCCGGGGTGAGCTGCTCGGCGGCCAGCGGGTCGCCCTCGGCGACCTGCGGCAGCCTGCGCTCCCGGTCGTCCAGCTCGGCGTTCGGGTCGTCGGCGCCCTCGACGTAGGCCTTGAGGAAGCCGTGGAAGGTGATGATCTTGCCGGAGGCGGAGAACTCGGCGTCCCGGCCGTCCGCGGCGGCCCCGCCGACCCTGACGGTCACCGACTGCCCGGTCGCGTCCTTCATCTGGGAGGCGACGGTGCGCATCCAGATCAGCTCGTAGAGCCGGAAGTCGTCCCCGGCCAGGCCGGTCTCGGCGGGGGTGCGGAAGCGGTCGCCGGACGGGCGGACGGCCTCGTGCGCCTCCTGCGCGTTCTTGACCTTGCTGGCGTAGGTGCGCGGGGCGTCCGGCAGGTAGTCGGCGCCGTACAGCTGGGTGACCTGCGCCCGGGCGGCGGAGACCGCCGTCTCCGACAGCGTGGTCGAGTCGGTGCGCATATAGGTGATGAAGCCGTTCTCGTACAGCTTCTGGGCCACCTGCATGGTCCGCTTGGCGCCGAAGCCGAGCTTGCGGCTCGCCTCCTGCTGGAGCGTGGTGGTGCGGAACGGCGCGTACGGCGAGCGGCGGTAGGGCTTGGACTCGACGCTGCGGACGCTGAACGAGGTCTGCTCCAGCGCGGCGGCCAGCTGACGCGCCGCCTGCTCGTCCAGGTGCAGGGTGTTGGTGCTGGCGGCCTTCAGCCGGCCGTCCGAGCCGAAGTCGCGGCCGCTGGCGATCCGCTTGCCGTCCACCGAGGAGAGCCGGGCGCCGAAGGTCTCCGGGTTGGCCGCGTCGGCCGGGGTGCGGCCGGTGCCGAAGGTGCCGACCAGGTCCCAGTAGGAGGCGCTGCGGAAGGCCATCCGCTCCCGCTCGCGCTCCACCACCAGGCGGGTCGCGACGGACTGCACGCGGCCGGCCGACAGCTTCGGCATGACCTTCTTCCACAGCACCGGCGAGACCTCGAAGCCGTACAGGCGGTCGAGGATGCGGCGGGTCTCCTGGGCGTCGACCAGGCGCTGGTTGAGCTCGCGCGGGTTGGCCACCGCCTCCTGGATCGCCGACTTGGTGATCTCGTGGAAGACCATCCGGTGCACCGGCACCTTGGGCTTGAGCACCTGCTGGAGGTGCCACGCGATGGCCTCGCCCTCGCGGTCCTCATCAGTGGCGAGGAAGAGCTCGTCGGACTCCGCGAGCAGCGACTTCAACTTGCTGACCTGCGACTTCTTGTCCGCGTTGACCACGTAGATGGGCGCGAAGTCGTGATCGACGTCCACCCCGAGGCGGCGCACCTCGCCGGTGTACTTGTCCGGGACCTCGGCCGCGGTGCTGGGCAGGTCGCGGATGTGCCCGACGCTCGCCTCGACGATGTAGCCGGGGCCCAGGTAGCCCTTGATCGTCTTCGCCTTGGCCGGCGACTCGACAATGACGAGTCGCTGTCCGTGCGCGGTCTCGCTGCTCGGGGACACCTTCGCTCTTCTCTCCCGGTCGTTATGTGGCTGGTCGGCGCCGGCAGCACGGGCTGCGCTCCGCCCGACCCCGCAACCGTCCCGGGGCTGCCGCTGCACGACGACCCCACCAGCGGAGTGTGACCGTACCCCGGCCACCCTTGTCAAACGGACGGATCCCGCGTTTTCGCTTGCCGGGCTCACCGACGCCACTCGAACGGTAACCCGATGACGGAGGTTCGCGCCCCGCGGAGGGGGGCTTCGGCGGGTTCCGGAGGATGGAATGACGGATTTCAAAATCTGTCAACGGAAAATCGCCGCCCCCGAGGCCCACCCCCCGCGCACCACGGCCGCGACGCCCCGCGGACGGCCCCCGCCCCCGCGCCGACGCCGCGTCCACGGCGTGTCCGCGCCGGGCCGACGCCCCGGCGGAGCGTCGCCGCACCGCCGCTCCGGGCCGGCCGCCCGGAGCTCAGCCGCCGGCCGCGACGAGCAGCCCGGCACCCGCCACCAGGCAGCCCGCGCCCAGCAGGCCCCACAGCAGGTCGGCGAGCACGGCCCGGCGGAGCTCCCCGGCCGCCAGCACCACCCGTTCCGGCCGGCTCGGGTCGTAGCAGACCCGCACCGTGGCACCGGGCACGAAGCGGTCCGGTCGGCGCAACGGGGTGTGACCGCGCGGACGGGTGAGCACGAGCTCGGCGATCCGGCCCCCACCCGGTCCGCCGACCACGGGCAGGACGGGGAAGGAGAGCAGCGGCGCGCTGTCGAGGTGACCGTGCGCCTCGTCCTCGGCCACCACCGTCGCCACCGCCGCGGCCCCCCTGCGGCGCACGCGGTGGCGAAGGCGCACTTCGGCGGCGCACCAGAGCAGCAGCACGCCACCGAAGAGGGCGAGCACCAGCCCGCCCACCGTCGCCGTCGTCGTGTCCACCCCTGGCCCCCGGCTCCCCAGCTCTGTCCACAGCCTGTGGACAGAGCCTCACAGCCGGGGGCCAACGGGCGGCGGCCGCCCGGCGACCACCGGACGAACCGGCGGGTACGAGCGGGTGAACCGGGTACCCCGCCGCCCCTCCTCCGGGGCCCGCGGCCCCGGTCAGCCCACCGGGCGGACGAAGCCCTGCTCGGTCAGCAGCCGCAGCGACTCCGGCACCCGGTCGCGCAGCACCACCCGGTCCTCGCCGAGCAGCTGCGCGATGGCGTCCACGATCTCGCCCGCCGACAGCGTCCCGTCACAGACCCCGACGAAACCGGCACCCACCGTGTCCACCTTGGTGGCCCGCCGCATGCCGCGGTTGTGACGCAGGATCACGTGCTCCGGGTCCTCCGCGCCCGGCGCTCCGACCTGCTCCTGCACCACCTCGTCGGCCAGCACGTACCGGGCCGCGAGCAGGCCCGCGTCGTCGTGCGAGCGCAGGAAGTCCTGCCGGTCGAACCACTCCTCGATGTGCGGGCCGAGCGGCTGCTCCACCGGGTGCGGCCACTCCTCCACCCGGACGGTCGGGCGCTCGGCGCCGCTCGCCCGCAGGGTGATCCAGCCCATGCCGACGCCCTCGACCCCGCCCGCCTCGAAGGCGTCCAGCCACTCGCCGTAGCGGGCCTGGTAGTCACCGCCGGGGCCGCGGTGGTCGCCGCCGTCCCGCAGCCACAACTCGGCGTACTGGGCCGGGTCCTGGACCTCGCGCTGGACGATCCAGGCGTCCAGCCCGGTGCCGGCCACCCAGCCGGCCAGCCGCTCGTGCCAGTCCTCGCCCTTGACGTGCTGCCAGTTGGCGAGCAACTGGCAGTAGCCGCCCGGCTCCAGGTGGGCGGCGGCCGAGCGGACCAGGCTGCGGCACAGGTCGTCGCCCGCCATGCCGCCGTCCCGGTAGGTGAACCGGCCGGCCGGCGAGATCACGAACGGCGGGTTGGAGACGATCAGGTCGAACCTCCGCTCCCCGACCGGCTCGAAGAGGCTCCCGGCGAGCGCCTCGGCGTGGTCGTAACCGGACAGCGCCAGGGTCAGCTCGGTGAAGCGCAGCGCACGCGGGTTCAGGTCGGTGGCGGTCACCCGCTGGGCGTGCCGGGCCGCGTGCAGCGCCTGCACGCCGGAGCCCGAACCGAGGTCCAGCGCGGCCCGCACGGGGCGGCGCACGGTGACGTTGGCCAGCGTGGTCGACGCGCCGCCGACCCCCAGCACCAAGTCCCTGCGGGCCACCCCGTGCGCGGTCTCGCCGGAGCCGATGCCGCCCGCGCCGCCCACCGCGCAGCCCAGGTCGGAGACCACCCAGGCGTCCGAACTGGGCAGGCCGGCCACCTCGTTGGCGTACGGCCGGACGTCCACCGTGGCGCGCACCCGGTCGCCGTCGGGGCGCAGCCAGCCGTCGGCGAGACAGTCCTCCACCGGCAGCGCCGCGGCCGCCGCCCGGTACGGCACCGGCTGCTGCAGCAGGAACAGCCGCACCAGGGTCTCCAGCGGGCTGCCGCCCCGGGTCGCGCGCAGCGCGGGCACCGCCTCGCTGCGGGCCAGCGCCGCGTACCCGGTGGGCCCGAGCAGGTCGAGGCACCCGTCGGCGGTGAACGAGGCGGCGAGCAACGCCTCCCGCAGCTTGGCGAGGCGGGTCAGGTCGAGAACGGGGCTACTGGTCACCCCGCCATTGTCCCCCGCCCCACGGGCCCCGGCCGCCGCACACCGGGCCGCCCGGCGGCGGGGCTTCGGGGCCCGGGCCCCGAAGCCCGCAGGGGCTGCGGTTCCGGGGCCGGTGCGGGGCCGGTACCGGTCCGGCGCGGGACCGGTCCCGAGGTCAGCTCGCGCTGGGCGCCGGGCTGCCCGGGCCGGCCGGCGGCGCGGCCGGAGCACCGGTGGCACCGGCGGAGGGGGAGCCCGCGGCGGGGGAACCGGACGCGCCGGCGCCGTCGGTCGCACCCGGCGCGGGGGTCGCCGCCGGCGAACCCGTCGCCCCGGTCGCCCCGGCGTCCGGCGAGCCGGTCGCGCCGCCGCTCGGGGCCGTGGCGGCCCCGGGCTTGCAGCCCTCCTGCTTCGCCATCGCCGCACCGAGCTCGCCGCGCTGCAGCTTGGCCTGCGCCTGGGTGGAGAGCGAGGCCAGCTTCTGCACCTGGTCGGCGACGCTGCGCAGCCCGTCCGCGAACTTCGCCTGGTCGTCGTTGGGCAGCGCGTCCAGCTTCTTCTGGACGTCCTGGTAGCCGTCGGCCGCCTTGGTCAGCTCGGCGACGGTGTCCTGCTGCAGGTTCGCGCCGGAGTCCACCTTGGGCGCACCGGCCGAGTTGATGGCCGCCGCGATGTCCTGGTTGGTCTTGGCCAGCCGCCCGATGTCGGCGGAGAGCCGCTTCTGCAGATCGGCCGGGACCTCACCGGTCTTCACCTGGCCGGTGTCGGCGAGGGCCGTCTGCGCCTGGGCGATCGGGTCCTTGGCCGCCCCGCAGACGTTGGACGCCCAGGACTCCAGCTGCTTGGCGTTGTCGTCGCCGCAGCCGACGGCGCCGAACGCGAGCAGCGCGCCGAGGGCGGGTACGGCCAGCAGTCGCTTGTTCACCGGGAGAAGCCTTTCGGTTCGGTCGTCTTCGGTCGTCGAACCTACACGGCCGTCACCCGCACCCCGGTTCCCGGCTCCGGCCGCCGCCCGCCCGCCCCGGCGCCGGCTCAGGCGCGTTCGACCCGGATCGGGTCACCGGGCCGGACGGTGCGCAGCACCCGGGCGTCCCCGTCCAGGGCGCCGAGGACGTTGCAGGGGCTGGCCAGCCGGCACTCGCCGTCGCGCGCGATCGGCGTCGGCCCGTAGGGCAGCGCGAGGCTGTCGCCGTCCGTCCAGAAGGCGACCGTGCCGGGCTCGACGACCTGCCGGGCGCCGGCCTCGCGCGGCACGCTGACTGGCGTGCCGAAGTAGACCTCCTCGCCCCAGGTGCTGGCCGAGGAACTGATCGGCAGCTCGGCCCAGAGCGCCTCGGCGGTGGGCGTGCTCGCCAGCGTGGCGGTGGCCTGACCGGCCGGCCACAGGATGCGGATCCGCATGCTCTTCTTCTTCCGCGACAGGTCCGATCAGTGATCGGAGCCGGTCGTGCCGGAAGCAGCGAACCGCCGTGCGCGACGGTTTGTCAACGCGTTCCCAGGGACTGGACCACCGCGCGACCGCTCCGCGAGCGGCTGCCGAGCGGCCCGTGCCGATCGCGCCGGGCACGGGCGCACGAGCCGTGCGGGGCCGTACGACCGCAGGGGCCGTGCGGGCCGTGCGACCGCACGAGCCGTGCGGGGGCGGTACGGACGCAGGGCTGTGGGGCGTCCGGTGACGGGCGTGGCGGCGGAGAGCCGGGAAGGGCCGCAGGAGACCGCGGACCGGCGCAGGCCGGTACGGACCGGCGCGGACGGCCGGTCAGACCGCGACGGACTCGACGGAGAGCGGCCAGCTCATCCGGATCAGACCGCCCTCGGCGCCGTCGGTGACCTCCAGGTCCTCGACCAGGCCGGTGATCACCGCGAGGCCCAGGGTGTCCTCGTCCGGGTCGCCCTCGGCGGCCCCGGAGGCCGGGACGCCGACCGGACCGGCCTCGTCCTCGACCTCGATGAGGAAACGCTTCTCCTGGTCGGTCAACGCGACCCGGACCGTGCCGCCGACACCACCGCGCTGGTGCAGGCCGACCGCACGGGAACACGCCTCGCCGACCGCGAGGCGCACCTCGTCGAGCACCGACTCGTCGACCCCGGCCCGTCTGGCGACGGCCGCGGCGACCAGCCTGGCCGTCCGCACGTGCTCGGGAAGCGCGCTGAATCGAAGTTCGACGGTTGCCATCTCTCCCCCTCGGGGTGCTCCGGCCAAGGGCCGGCAGTGCGGCCCCTGCGGGCCGGTCGAACCGGCCCCGGGCGGCCGGGTGGGCGCCGGGGCCGTCGAGACCCCGGCGCACCCGGACGCGTGGAAACGAACGGGCCGGCCCGCGGGCCGGCCCGGCCGCGTCAGTCGGTCGCGTTGACCGCGTCGTCCACCGAGGTGTGGATCGGGAAGACCTTGGTCAGGCCGGTGATGCGGAAGATCTTCAGGATGCGCTCCTGGTTGCAGACGAGGCGCAGCGAGCCCTCGTGGGCGCGCACCCGCTTCAGACCGCCCACCAGCACACCCAGGCCGGTCGAGTCGAGGAAGTCCACGCCTTCCATGTCGACGACGAGGTGGTACTTGCCGTCGTTGACGAGCTCGACCAGCTGCTCCCGCAGCTTCGGGGCGGTGTACACATCGATCTCGCCGCCAACCTCGACGACCGTACGATCGCCGACTGAACGGGTCGACAGGGACAGGTCCACGGAACCTCCAGCACCTTGCCTTGCTACGTCATGTGCGATCCTCGGCCGGGCAGCCGCCACCGCATGGTCGCGAGCCCGGGCACGCCCAGCAACGCGTGGCGAACCCCGGCGCTGCGACCCACGGCCATCCGGCCGTCACGGCCACATTCAACCACCTGTGACCATGACCGCACGATGGCTTACGACGATTCTCCGTCACGCCGGTGACACACTGGGTCCCCATGCCGCCCCGACACAGCCTGCCCGAGGCACTGCTCACGACCCTGTCCACCAGCAGAGGGCGGTCCGACCGGCTCACCCATACGGAGCACCTTCCCGCCCGACCTGCACGTTATGCACCCTGGCCCGGATCGATCCGGGCGGAGATCGTGGCCGCCGCGCACGAGGTCGGGGTGGAACAGCCCTGGGCGCACCAGGCAGAAGCGATGGAACTGGCCAAAACCGGTCAGACTGTGGTGATCGCCACAGGCACCGCCTCGGGCAAGTCGCTCGGCTACCTGGCCCCGGTGCTCAGCGACCTGCTGGACGGCACCGAGGCCCGCAACGGCCGCGGCGCGACCGCCCTCTACCTGGCCCCGACGAAGGCGCTCGCCGCCGACCAGCGCCGCCGGGCGGCCGAACTCGCCCCGCCCCGGGTCCGGGCCGCCCTCTACGACGGGGACACCCCGCCCGAGGAGCGCGAGTGGGTCCGCCAGTACGCCTCGTACGTGCTCACCAACCCGGACATGCTGCACCGCGGCATCCTGCCCGCCCACGCCCGTTGGTCCTCCTTCCTCAAGGTGCTGCGCTACGTGGTGGTCGACGAGTGCCACGCCTACCGGGGCGTGTTCGGCTCGCACGTCGCCCAGGTGCTGCGGCGGCTGCGCCGCGTCTGCGCCCGCTACGGGTCGTCACCCACCTTCCTGCTCGCCTCCGCCACCACCGCCGACCCGGCCGCCACCGCGGAGCGCCTGACCGGGCTGCCCGCCCGGGCCGTCACCGAGGACGCCTCGCCGCGCGGACCGATGGTCTTCGGCCTCTGGGAGCCGCCGCTGACCGAGAACGTCGGCGAGCACGGCGCGCCCGTCCGCCGCACCGCCACCGCCGAGGCCGCGCACCTGCTGACCGACCTCGTGGAGCAGCAGACCCGCACCGTCGTCTTCGTCCGCTCCCGCCGGGCCGCCGAACTGGTCGCCCTGCAGGCCCAGGACCAGCTCGGGCGGCCGCTCGCCGAGCGGGTGGCCGCCTACCGCGGCGGATACCTCGCCGACGAACGCCGGGCGCTGGAGCGCGCCCTGCAGTCGGGCCGGCTGCTCGGGGTCGCCTCCACCTCCGCGCTCGAGCTCGGCGTCGACGTCTCCGGGCTCGACGCCGTCCTGATGGCCGGCTACCCCGGCACCCGGGCCTCGCTGTGGCAGCAGGCCGGGCGGGCGGGCCGCGAGGCGCAGGGCGCGCTGGCCGTCCTGATCGCCCGGGACGACCCGCTGGACACCTACCTGGTGCACCACCCGGAGGCGCTGTTCGCGGCGCCCGTCGAGGCCACCGTGCTCGACCCCGACAACCCCCACGTCCTCGCCCCGCACCTGTGCGCGGCCGCCGCCGAACTCCCGCTCACGGACGCCGACCTGGACCTGTTCGGGCCGTCCACCGCTCCCCTGCTGCCGGTCCTGGAGCGACGCGGGCTGCTGCGCCGGCGCAGCGACGGCTCCTGGTACTGGACCCGCCGCGAGCGCGCGGCCGACGCCGTCGACCTGCGCGGCAGCGGCGGCAACCCGGTGCAGATCGTCGAGGCCGACACCGGTCGGCTGCTCGGCACGGTGGACGCCGCGGCCGCCCACACCACCGTGCACACCGGGGCCGTGCACCTCCACCAGGGGCGCACCTTCCTGGTCCGGGAGCTCGACCTGGAGAACTCGGTCGCCCTGGTCGAGGCCGCCGATCCGCCGTACACCACGTCCGCCCGCGACATCACCTCCATTTCCGTGCTGAGCACCGACATCACCGTCGAGTGGGGCGAGGGGCGGCTCACCTTCGGTTCGGTGGAGGTCGTCAACCAGGTGGTCGGCTACCTCCGGAAGCGGATCTCCACCGGGGAGATCATGGGCGAGAGCAAGCTCGACCTGCCGCCCCGCACCCTGCGCACCCGCGCGGTCTGGTGGTCCGTCACCGAGGACCAGCTGCTCGACGCGGACATCCCGCTCGACCGGCTGCCCGGAGCCGCCCATGCCGCCGAGCACGCCTCGATCGGCCTGCTGCCGCTCTTCGCCACCTGCGACCGCTGGGACATCGGCGGCGTCTCCGTCCCGCTGCACCCCGACACCGGACTGCCCACGGTGTTCGTCTACGACGGCCACCCGGGCGGGGCCGGCTTCGCCGAACGCGGCTTCCGACGGGCCGTCGAGTGGCTGACGGCCACCCGCACCGCCATCGCCTCCTGCGAGTGCGAGCGCGGCTGCCCGTCCTGCGTCCAGTCCCCGAAGTGCGGGAACGGGAACGAGCCGCTGGACAAGGCGGCCGCCATCCGGCTGCTGGACGTCCTGCTGTCCGGCGCCCCCGGCCCGGCGGACGGGGCGAGCGCGGCGGACGGGGCAGACGGGGCGGACCAGCAGCGCGCGGCGGACCCGGCGGACCTGGCGGACCCGACCGCCCCGTCCGGCGGCTCCGCGGTGGGCTCCGGGCCGGACACCGCCCCGGACGACGCCGACGGTACGGGGCCGGCCGGTTCATGACCCCGCCACCGGTGCGGCGGCCGCCCCGCCGAAACCGTCCTCGGTGGCGGTGACCGCGGCCCGCACCGGTCCGGCCCGGGCCCGCGCCCGGGCAGGGCCGACCGGCAGACCCGCCGGGAGCCCGCGGGGAGCCACCTCGGTCACCACCTCGACGGCGTCGGCGTCGCGGTCCACCGTGCAGGACACCAGTGCGGCACCCTGGGCCGCGGCGATCCCCGCGGCCCGCCCGCACCCGCCGTCCCCGTCCAGCAGCAACCGTTCGGCGGCCGCGAGGGCGCCCAGGTCGGCGGCCGACTCGGCCCGGTGCCGGGCGGTGACCGCGGCCCCGACCGCGACCGTCCCGGCGAACACCGCGGTGCCCAGCACCGCCAGGGCGAGCAGCCAGACCGTCGCCGAGCCGGCGTCCGGCCCGCGCCCGCCGAGGGCGGCGGCCCGGGCGGTTCGGGCCCGCGCCACGCCCCGCGCCGCCGGCCACACCACCGCCTGCCAACCCACCGCCGAGCGCCCCACCGCCCGTCCGGCCGGCCCTGCCCGACCGGCCGACCCACCCGGCCCGTTCAGTCCGTTCGACGTCGCCGGTCCGCTCGGCCCGCTCATGCGCCACCACCTCCGATCGGCCCTCCGGCGGCGCCCACGAGGGTGTCCTCCCTGGCCGCCACGGCGGCCGCGCCCAGCCGTACCGCGAGCAGGCCGCCGAGCCGGCCCGGCGCCGCGCACGGCGCGTCGACCTCGACCCGCACGACGTCGGCCGCCAGCTCCACCCGCACCCGCGCCCCCGGTGGAGCCGCCGCACGGGCGAGCCCGGCGGCGTCCACCTCCCCGCGGGCGGCCGCCCTCGCCCCGACCCGCGCCGCGTCCACACAGCGGATCTGCGCGGCGGCCGCCAGCACGCCCCAGATCAGCAGCGCCGCGAGCAGCACCAGGGCCGGCAGCGCCACCGCCGTCTCGGCCGTGACGAATCCGGCGTCGCCCCGCCACCGCCGCCCGCTCGGTCGCGACCACCGCCACCGGGCGGCCCGGTGGGCCCGGCGGACCTCTGGATCCGTCCTCGGACCCACGCCTCCGCGCCCGTGCCGGGGCACTCCGGTCCGACGAGGCCCCCCAGGGTCCGTCTTCGCACCCCCGTCGTCCGCCCGGAGGGCGGGCGGGGCGGCACCGGGGTGCGTGGACCGCCAGGCGGAGGACGGGGGCACTTCCCGGCCGACGGGCCGGGGGAGAGCCACTGCGGTGGGGGCACCCCACGACCGACGGCCGTGGGGTACCGCCGACCGGCGACAACGCGAGGTGGGGGTGCCCCCGGCCGAAGGCCGTGGGAGCGCGTGCCCCGACGCCGCCCCGCAGGCGCGGGTCCGAAGACAGGTCCTAGGTCGCATGAAGGGCCCGCTCCAGCACCTCGGTCAGCGCCGCCGTGAACGTCGCGCTGGTCACCACCTTGTACAGGCCCGCGGCGAGCGCGCAGGCGCCCAGGGTGCCCACGGCGTACTCCGCCGTGGTCATCCCGGCGTCCGACCGCCGCCGGCGCCGCCACGCCGCCGGCGACCGCCGGGGCGCCCGCCCGGAACCGGACCCCGTCGCCGTCACCGACGTCTCCGCCGTCACCCCTGTCTCCGCCGTCACCGCTGTCGCTGTCGTCACTGCCGTCATGGACCTCTCCTGTCTCCGATGTCGATCCAGCGGTCGAAGCCGCCGTGGATCCGGTCGTCGCACGCTGCCGGTACCGGGTCGGTGCCGGCCGCCGTTCACATCCCCTGGGTGAAGCGCGTGGTGAGGCCGATGACCACCGGCACCACGCCGATCAGCACGAAGGCCGGCAGGAAGCAGAGCCCGAGCGGAGCGGTCGCGAACACCCCCGCCCGGCGGACCCCGGCCCGGGCCGACCGGGCGGCCGCCGACCGCTGGGCCTGCGCGAGCCCGATCAGCGGCCCGGCCACCGGCACCCCGCCGAGGCTCGTCCGCACCAGGCAGCGCGCCAGCGGTGCCAGCGCCGGGTGCTGCTCGCCCAGCCGGGTCCAGCACAGTTCCGGCGGTGCTCCCAGGGCGAGTTCGCCGCCGAGGGCGACCAGCCGGGGCCCGATCGGTGCGCCCAGGCTCCGGCCGACCGCGGACACCGCCGCGGAGGGCGAGGCCGCCGACCCGAGGCAGGCCGCCAACAGTTCCGCACCCAGGGGAAGTTGCCGCGCCAGCTGGTCCTCCTCCAGTGCCGCCCGCCGGTCCACGGGCGAGGGCATCCGGGCCGACCACCAGTACGTGCCCGCCGTCGTCAGGGCCCCGACGACCACCCCGACGACCCCGCCCAGCAGCAGCGCCGCACCGGCCCCGGCACCGACCGCCAGGGAGGCCCGCCGCCGTCGCCCCCGGCCGCCTCCGGCCGACGGCCCGGCCCGCGCCGCCGGCGCCTCCCACCCCCTCCCGCCCGCCCGTGCCCGCACCCGGGCGAACACCCCGCCCCACCGCGCCCGCCGGGGCACCGGGAGCCCGATCGTTGCCGGCAGCCCGGGGACCGGCCGCCCCCGCGTCACGGCGACACCACGCCCGGTCCGGGTGCCCGCACCCGCGCGATCCCGCAGCCCCGGCCGCCGCCCCGGGGGACGACGGCCCTCCGGGACGCCCCCGGCGCTCCAGGGGACGCCAACGCGCCCCTGGTGGCCGCCCGGACGATGCGGGCCGTCCAGAGCACCCCCAGGCCCTCCAGCACCGCCCCGGCCGCCAGGCAGCCCAGTCCCGCGGGCGTGTGCAGCAGGACGTCCACCGGCCGGGCCCCGAGCGCCGCGCCCAGCAGCAGCCCGGCGGCCGGCAGGGCCGCCAGGACGGCGATCGTGGCCCGGGGCCCCGCCAACTCCCCGGCGACCTCCTCCGCCAGCGCCTGCTCGCCGCGCAGCGCCTCGGCCACCCGGTCCAGGGCGGCGGCCAGCTGCGAGCCGCCGTCGGAGGCGACCCGCCAACAGGCCGCGATCGCCGACGCCCCGCTCCCGCCCGGCAGTTCGGCGAGCAGGTGGAGCGCGGCGGGGACGTCCCCGCCGTACCGGCCCGCCGCGAGCCGCGCCACCGCCTCCTCGCCGAGGCGACGCGCCCCGTCCGGTTCGGCCGCGATCCGGACGGTGACCAGGTGCAGCGCCTGCTCCGGTGTCGCCCCGCCGCGCAACTCCCCGGCCAGCCCGGCACAGAGCTCCACCACGGCGGCCGCACGCCGCCGCGCCTCCGCTGCCAGCCGCCGGTGCTGCCGCCACCGCCGCAGCGGCAGCACCGCGAACAGCGCGGCGAGCACCGGCACCGGGGAGTCGGTGGCCAGCCCGGCGACCGATCCCACCACCAGCAGGAGCAGTTCGGGCGCCGCCCGGCCGGCCGCCCACCACCACCGGCGCCCCACCCCCGGGCTCCCCGGCCACACGCCGGGGACAACGCCGACCGGAGACCCGGGCGGGAAACCGGGCGAAGACCCGAAGGGAGGCCCGGGCACAGGCCCGGACTGCGGACCACCACCTGCCGGCACCAACCCGCGCCGCCGCCCGCCCGGCACGCGGCCCTGCACCGCCCACCACCCGGCGGCGGCCGGCAGGCACAACACCACCGACCACCAGAAAGCCGTCTGACGATCCATCACCTCAGTTACCTCCCTCTCGTCGACCCCTGCGACCCCACGCCCCCGGCAGCTCCGGGGCGCCCGTCGCACACCCGCCCGGCAACCGGGCCGGCACGCGTCCCGCCACCCGCACGACGGCTCCCGCCGACCCCGGCGCCGCTTTCACGACGGCCCCCGCAGGGGCGGCCCGACCGGCCCGGCCGGGAACGACACCCCGGATGCCGCCAGCAGGCCCACCAACCGCTCCCAGCCCGCCCCGGGGACCAGGCCCCCGGCCGCCGGGAACTCCACCGCGGGGCTGGTGACGGCCAGGCCGTCCCGACCGGCCACCAGGGTGTGGATCTCCGCCACCCGGCGCCGCCCCGACCCCGGCTCCCGGACCAGGTGCACCACCAGGTCGAGCGCGGAACGGAGTTGGCTGTGCAGGGCGGGCCGGTCGAGCCCCGCGAGCGCTCCCAGCGCCTCGAGCCGGACCGGCACGTCCGCCGCCGTGTTGGCGTGAACGGTGCCGCACCCGCCCTCGTGCCCGGTGTTCAGCGCGGCGAGGAGGTCCGACACCTCGGCCCCGCGGACCTCCCCGATCACCAGCCGGTCCGGGCGCATCCGCAGCGCCTGCCGGACGAGATCCCGCAGGGTGAGCTCGCCCAGCCCCTCCTGGTTGGGCGGTCTGCTCTGCAGTCGGACCACGTGCGGATGGTCCGGTAGCAGCTCGGCCGAGTCCTCGGCCACGACGATCCGCTCCGCGGGCCCGACCAGCCCGAGCAGGGCCGCGAGCAGCGTGGTCTTGCCCGTGCCCGTCCCCCCGGAGACCAGCAGCGAGAGCCGGGCCCGCAGCACGCCGGCCAGGAGCTCGGCGCCCTCGGGCGGCAGCGCCCCGCCGGCGACCAGCTCGTCGAGCGTGAACGGCCGGGGCCGGCAGACCCGTAGCGAGATGTGCGTGCAGCCGGCCGCGATCGGCGGCAGCACGGCGTGCAGCCGGGTGCCGTCCGGCAGCCGGGCGTCCACCCAGGGCCGCGCGTCGTCCAGCCGCCGACCGGCCGCGGTGGCCAGCCGGTGCGCCAGCCGCCGCACCGCCTCGGCATCGGCGAAGCGGATCCCGGTGGCCCGGTGCAGGCCCCCGCCGCGGTCGACCCACACCTCGTCCGGACCGTTCACCAGGACGTCCGTGACGTCGGGCGCCGCCAGCAGCCGCTCCAGCGGGCCCGCACCCACCAGTTCGGCGCGCAGCGAGCGCACGGTGTCCAGGACTTCGTCCCCGCCGAGCGGCGGCCGGGTGGCCCGCAGCACCGCCGCGACCGACCCCGCCGTCGGGGCGGCGCCCGACTCGGCCAGCCGCAGCCGCACCGCGTCCACCAGAGCCGCCGTCCGTTCCTCCCGGGCCGTCCGCCCGTACGGACAGGGCCGGGGCCCCGCCTCGGGCGGCCCGCCGGGCGGCGGGACGCTCCTGAGCGGGCGCCGCTCCCGCGGGCCGTCACCGCCACCCGGCGGCCCGCTCGCGGATCCCGTTCTGCGCAGACGGACCATCAGTAGACACCTCCTCCGACCGCCGGAACCGGCGGCAGCACCTCGTTCAGGAAGGCCCCGCAGAAGCGGGCGAGCGGACCGCCCTCCCGGATCCCCGGCGGGACGCCCTTCTCGGCGTCCTCCGCCAGCCCGGGTTCGGGCCCCAACTCCCCCGCGAGCTCCATCCGCAGCCCGCGGGCGATCCGGTGCGCCGGGAGCCCGGAGGCCCGCGGCGACCGCACCACGGCCCGGACGTCCGCGAGCCTCATCCGCGCCGCCGCGGCGACCCGGTCGGCGGCGGCCACCGCGCGCAGTTCGGCCGGCACCACCAGCAGTGCGAGGTCGGACTGCTCCAGGGCCTGCCCGGCGGCCGCGTCGAGGTGGCGCGGCACATCGACCACCACCAGCCCGCCGCGCCGTCTGGAGGCGGCCAGCACGCTGCGCATGGCCTCCGGGGGCACGGTCAGCATGTCGCCGCGGTCCCAGGACAGGCAGGAGAGCGCGGAGAGCCTCCTGAGCACCGGCAGCGCCCGGGCCAGTTCGGCCCCGCTGACCCGGCCGCGCGAGGCGGCGAGGTCCGGCCAGCGCAGCCCCCGGGCCGTCTCGCCGCCGAGCAGGACGTCGATGCCGCCGCCCAGGGGATCGCCGTCGATGAGCATGGCCCGCCGGCCGGCCCGCGCGGCCGTGACGGCGAGGGCACAGGCCAGTGTCGAGGCACCGGCCCCGCCGCGGCCGCCGAGCACGGCGACGGTGAGCGCCGGCGAGCCCACGCCCTCGGCCGCGTCGGCGATCCGGTCGAGCAGCCAGGCCTCGGCGTCGGGCAGGAACAGCACGTGCTCGGCGCCGAGTTGGACGGCCCTGACCCAGACACCGGGGTCGTCGAGGTCGAGGCCGAGCAGCAGCACTCCGGCGCGGCGGCCGAGCCCGGCGCACCGGGCCGCCTGGTCGTCCCCGACCAGGACCAGCGGGGCCCCCTCCCAGAGTTCGCGCGGCGGCGGGGCGCCCCGGATCAGCCGGGGCTCGGTACCGGCGGCCGCGCAGACCCGCAGCAGGTGCTCGGCCAGGCCCGCGTCCTCGGTGATGACGAGCGGGCCGTCGGGCCCGGGCCCCTCGGTGGTGGTGTGGTCGGCGATCGGCGTCGACATGGTGGCTCCCCTCCGCGCCGCGGGCCGCCGGGGCGGCCGACGGCGCACGTCGGACGGTTGCGGCGAGCGGCCGCCTGACGGGCCCCGGGAGAGGAAGGGGATGGGATCCGTCTGGCGACCGCCGCCGACCATCACGGTGGGGGGAGATCCGGTTTCCGTCATCCACGTTCCGAATCCCTGTGGACAACTCGGGGGCTGTGGATGAAAACGTTCACCCGGGCGGGGTGCTATTCGACAAAGAATTGACGATCGGGGATCACCGGGCCGAACCGGAACCCCGGCCCGCCCCGCCCCGCGGCAGGTCGCGGCGGCTCCACGAGTCCCGCGGCACGCCTCAGCGACCGCCCCGGACCGCCGGCGGGAACCGGTCGGGCCGACAGCGGCAGCCATGAGCAATCAGCGACGCAGAGTGACGAAAGGGGGCCGATGGGCCGAAGTGTCGACACCCCCCGTACACCGCCCGGTCGGCCGGCGCGGCACCTGCGGCGAGCGGCCTTCAGGCCCTGAAAATGGGCCCGGACGTGCGACGACCCCCGCCGGGGGGGAGAGCGGGGGTCGTCTATCCACAGCCCGACTCGGGGGGGAGGAGCCGGACCGGGTTAGCACGGTCGCGAACGATCCGTGACTTCCATGGTGTACCCGAGCGGCCAGAAACACAAACCCGCACGCCCGCGAGTACGCCGAATGGCCGCCTGTTTTGTGGCTCCCTCTATCCTCGGTTCCCGTGGACACCACCGAGAACGCCGACGACCGCGCCGACGAGTCCCCGGGCGAGGCCACCGGGCCCGAGCGGACCCCCTCAGCCGTCGCCCCCCGGCCGGGCGGGCTGCGAACGGCGGCCTTCTTCGACCTGGACAAGACCATCATCGCCAAGTCCAGCGCGCTGGCCTTCAGCCGCCCCTTCTACCAGGGCGGCCTGATCAACCGTCGGGCCGTCCTGCGCAGCGCGTACGCCCAGTTCGTCTTCCTGGTCGGCGGCGCGGACCACGACCAGATGGAGAAGATGCGCGAGTACCTCTCCTCGCTCACCCGCGGCTGGAACGTCCAGCAGGTCCGCGAGATCGTCGCGGAGACCCTGCACAACCTGATCGACCCGATCATCTACGACGAGGCCGCCTCGCTGATCGAGCAGCACCACGCGGCGGGGCGGGACGTGGTGATCGTCAGCAGCTCCGGCTCCGAGGTGGTCGAGCCGATCGGCGCGCTGCTGGGTGCCGACCACGTGATCGCCACCCGGCTCAAGGTCGAGGACGGCTGCTACACCGGCGAGATCGAGTACTACGCGTACGCCGAGAACAAGGCTTCCGCCATCCGGGAGTTGGCCGCGTCCGAAGGCTACGACCTGACCGAGTCCTACGCCTACAGCGACTCCTCCACCGACCTGCCGCTGCTGGAGGCCGTCGGCCACCCGTCGGCCGTCAACCCGGACCGCGCACTGCGCAAGGAGGCGCAGGCCCGGGAGTGGCCGGTGCTGGTCTTCGACCGGCCGGTGGAACTGCGGCGGCGGCTCCCGGAGTTCTCCGCGCCGAGCGGCTCGGTGCTGACCGCCGTGGCGGTCGGGGCGGCCGCGGTGACGGCCGGGGTGATCTGGTACCTGGCCCGCCGGCGCCGTCCGACGGCCTGACCGCAGCGTCCGGTCGGGCCCGGGATCGGGCCGGCCCGGCTCCGCTCCTCGCCCGGAGTTCCGGGTGAATCGGGCAATTGGCACAGACTTCTCGTTTCGGGTTCCCCTTTCGCCCGAAACGCGATACAAAGGAAGCACGGCCCGCGAGACCCGGTCAGGACCTGAAGAGGTCAAACCGACAACGCAGTTCAGGCCCCACGGACCGCGTGTACAGATAACCGAGCACCCACATGCAGCCGACCCGCTGTCGGGCCGCCGGACCAGACGAACGGGCAGGATCCCCGTCTGATCGGCACTTCCGGTGCATGCATGGTCACCCGGTATCTGCACCAGCGGCGGCACCCGGCAGTATCAGGTGCCGCCGCATCCGTCTGCCCGGAGCGCGCCCGCCGACACCCCGACGGGACGCCCGCCGACCCCCGTGACGGGACGCCCCGGCGGGCGGATCCGCCCGGCCGCTCAGACCATTCCGCGCTGCATCGCCTCGCAGACCGCCGTGCTCTCCCGCACGCCGAGCCGCAGCGCCCTGCCACTGTGGGCAATCCAGGCCGCCATCCCCTCCGGCGTGCCCGCCAGGTAGCCGGCCAGGGCCCGCCGGTAGGCGCCGGTGCCGAGCTCCGCGAACCCGACCTCGGCCGGGCAGATCGACTTCGGGTCCAGCCCCTCGGCGAGCAGCACGATCCGTTGGGCGGCCCGCGCGATCACCCCGTTGTGCGCGCCGAATGGGCGCAGGGCGAGCAGTTCGCCGTGCACCACCGAGGCCACCACCAGGGCCGGCGTCCCCACGCCCTGGCCCTCCGCGCGCGCCACCAGCAGCCGGGAGAGCTGGTCCAGCCGGGCGGCCACCTCCTCCGCGCCGGGTGCGGGCGGCAGCACGGGCGGCGGCCCGTCCTCCACGACGGCCCCGACGCCCTCCACCGGCTCCAGCTCCAGCGGGAACAGCTCCTCCGCGCCCTCGCCCGCCCGGCGGGGCCGCCCGGCCGCCGGGTCGGCGTCGCCGACCGCGAGCAGGTGGAGCCTGGCCAGCACCTGGAGCGGCGAGTGCCGCCAGACGCTGAGCAGCTGACCGGCCTCGGCGGCGATCCGCAGCGCCGCGCCGACCGTGCGGGCCTCCGGGTCCGCGCTGAAGTCGCTGCGGCGCCGGACCTCCTCCAGCGGCCAGTTCGCCCCGGCCAGCGCCGCCGACGCGCGGGCGCCGCGCAGCGCGGACTCGGAGGTGACCTCGGCGGCGCGGCGGCGCATCACCCGGTGGCCGTAGAGGCGGTCGACGGCCTTGCGGACCTCGGCGACGGCGTCGGGCACCCCGGGGAGCTGGGCCAGCGGGGCGAGGGGATCTGTTCCAGTGCTCACCTACCCGAGAGTAATGAACCGGCGGCCCCTCCCGGAACAGCAACCCCGCATCACCCTTTAGAGGCAATCCTCACTTCCCTCCACCGGGCACGCCCAAACCCCGGCTAGCATGACCGCTATCGGAGACGATAACGATTTCCAGTTAGGGCGCCCCCGGCGGGCGCGACCCCTGAGCAGGCGGCCCCGCACGCGGGCCCGGAGCGAGAGTCGGAGTCCCAGATGAAGATCGCCTTCGTCGGCAAGGGCGGCAGCGGGAAGACCACGCTGTCCGCACTGTTCATCCGCCACCTGGCCGCCGCCGGCCGACCGGTCATCGCCGTCGACGCCGACATCAACCAGCACCTCGGCCCCGCACTGGGCCTGACGGACGCCCAGGCCGCGGAACTGCCCTCGCTGGGCGCGCACCTGCCGGAGATCAAGGAGTACCTGCGCGGCGACAACCCGCTGATCCGCTCGGCCGACGAGATGATCAAGACCACGCCGCCCGGCCGCGGTTCGCGCCTGCTGCGGATCGTCGAGGAGAACCCGGTCTACGCCGCCTGCGCCCGCCCGATCGCCCTGGACGAGGGCTCGGTCCGCCTGCTGGCCACCGGCGCCTTCACCGAGGAGGACCTCGGCGTGGCCTGCTACCACTCCAAGGTCGGCGCCGTGGAGCTGCTGCTCAACCACCTGCTGGACGGCCCCGACGAGTACCTGGTCACCGACATGACGGCGGGCTCGGACTCCTTCGCCTCCGGGCTGTTCACCCGCTTCGACCTGACCTTCCTGATCGCCGAGCCGACCCGCAAGGGCGTCTCCGTGTACCGGCAGTACAAGGACTACGCCCGCGACTTCGGCGTCCGGCTGCGGGTGATCGGCAACAAGGTGCAGGGCCCCGACGACCTCGCGTTCCTGCGCCGCGAGGTCGGCGACGACCTGCTCGCCACCTTCGGGCACTCGGACTGGGTGCGCCGCCTGGAGCAGGGCGCCGAGCCCCCGCTGCGGGCGCTGGAGCCGGCCAACCGGGCCGTGCTGGAGCAGCTGCGGAGCGAGGCCGAGGCGGCGCACCGCCGGCGGGACCCGCGCCGCTACACCGAGCAGGCCGTCCTCTTCCACCTGCGCAACGCGGAGAGCTGGGCCAACGCCAAGGTCGGCATCGACCTGGCGACCCAGGTGGACGAGGCCTTCGTGCTCGACGGGTCGGCAGCCGTCGACGTGCGCCCCGCCCCGGCCGGCGCGCCCGCCTGACCCCGCACCACCCGAACGGGCCGCGGCCCTCCCCCGGATCACGGGGAGGGCCGCGGCCCGTTCCGCACACCGCCCCACCCCGCGCCACCAGCAGATTCCCGACCGTTCGAACACCACCCAATGGGGTGAATCAGACGGTTTTCCCCTTCCCTCCCGGAATGACGCTGTGCAAAGCTTTCATTACCCTCGGTTTACCGAGTCTTGATGGTCCGTTCCGGACGGCCCCGGCGAGACGTCCCGCACCTCGCCCGGCCCCCTGGCGGGCCCTGATGGTCGACGCCCGGCCGGTGACACCCGCACTCCCCGCCGCGCCCACGCCATCCCGCCACACCGTCGCGACCCACGACAGCCGATCCGCCCCGGAGCCCCACCCCGGACTCACCGCCGGACCTGACTGCGTTCGTTCCCCCGGACAGACGGGAAGACCATGACCCTCGACATCTCCAGCGCACCCATCGCCTCCGACACCACCGACCACGCCCCGCCGGGCCCCGGCGGCCGCGCCCGCTGGGCGCAGGACCTCTCGGCCTCCCTGGTGGTCTTCCTGATCGCCGTGCCGTTCTCCCTCGGCATCGCGCTCGCCACCGGCGCCCCGCTGACCGCGGGCCTCGCCGCGGCCGCCGTCGGCGGCATCGTGGTCGGACTGTTCGGCGGCACCCCGCTGCAGGTCAGCGGGCCCTCGGCCGCGCTGACGGTGATCACCGCCGGGCTGATCGGCCAGTACGGCTGGCAGGCCACCTGCGCCATCACCCTCGCCGCCGGCCTGCTCCAACTCCTCCTCGGCGTACGGCGGGTGGCCCGCACGGCGCTCGCCGTCTCGCCCGCCATCGTGCACGGCATGCTGGCCGGGGTCGGGCTGACCATCGCCATCGCCCAGCTGCACGTCGTCCTGGGCGGCTCCCCGCAGAGCTCCGCGATCGCCAACATCATCGCGCTGCCCGGGCAGTTGGGCGCCCCGCACCCGCCCGCACTGCTGGTCGGCGCGGTGACGGTGGCCGTCCTGCTCGGCTGGCCCCGGCTGGCCCGACTCCCCGGCCGCGCCGGCGCGTTGGGCGCGAAGCTGGCCAAGGTGCCGGGGCCGCTGGCCGCCGTCGCCGCCGCCACCGCGCTCGCCCTGACCCTGGGCCTGCGGCTCGCCCACATCGGGCTGCCCGCCTGGGAGCCGCACGCCCTGGTGCCCGCACTGCCGCACGGTCCGCTCGCCGGTGTGCTGGCCGCCGTCCTCACCGTCACCGCCGTCGCCAGCGTGGAGTCGCTGCTGTCCGCCGTCGCGGTCGACCGGATGTCGCACCGCACCGGCGACCTCGACCGCGAACTGCGCGGCCAGGGCCTGGCCAACATGGTCAGCGGGCTGGTCGGCGGGCTGCCCATCGCGGGCGGCGCCGTCCGCAGCACGGCCAACGTCCGGGCCGGCGCCCAGAGCCGGTGGGCCTCCGTGCTGCACGGCGCCTGGGTGCTCGCCGCCGCGCTGGCGCTGACCGGCGGGCTGCGCCGGATCCCGCTCTCCGCGCTGGCCGCGCTGGTCCTGGTGGTCGGGCTGCAGATGGTCAGCTTCGCGCACATCCGCAACGTGCACCGGCACCGCGAGTTCCCGGTCTACCTGACCACCGTGCTAGGCGTGGTGGCCTTCGGCGTGCTGTGGGGCGTCGCGTTCGGCGCCGGCACCGCCGTGCTGCTGGCGCTCTACCGGCTGACCCGCGCCCACGTGGACGTGCTGCCCGGCCCGGACGGCGCGGTCACCGTCCAGACGCACGGCCCGCTCACCTTCACCGCCGTCCCCCGGCTGAGCCGGGCGCTGGCCGGGATCCCGGCCGGCGCCGAGGTCACGGTGGTCCACGACGGCTCCTTCCTGGACCACGCCGCGTTCGAGACGCTGCACAGCTGGCGGACGGGCCACCAGGCAGCCGGCGGCCGGGTCTCGATGGTGACGCGCCGCCAGGACGACGAGGTGCTCGACCCCGACGGCACCGTACGGGCCGGCAGCTCCCCCGGCCCGCACCGCTGCCGGGCCTGGACACCGTGGGTCGGCCACCACTGCATCGAGCAGCAGGAGGACCCGCACGGGCGGCTGCTGGACGGCGTCCGGGTGTTCCAGCAGCACACCGCCCCGCTGATCCGGCCCGAACTCGCCCGGCTGGCCCGGGAGGGGCAGACCCCGTCCCAGCTCTTCCTGACCTGCGCGGACTCGCGGATGGTCACCAGCATGATCACCAACAGCGGCCCGGGGGACCTCTTCACCGTCCGCAACGTGGGCAACCTGGTGCCGGCCCCGTTCGAGCCGGGCGCGGCCGACGACTCGGTGGCCGCCGCGGTGCAGTACGCGGTCGAGGTGCTGGAGGTGCGCTCGATCACGGTCTGCGGCCACTCCGGCTGCGGCGCCATGAAGGCCCTGCTGGACGGCGTGCACGAGCGCCCCGGGCCGCCCACCCCGCTGGCCCGCTGGCTGCGCAACGGCCGCGGGGCACTGGACCGGCTCCGCCGGGTGCCCGCCGGGTTCGACGACCGCCCGGTGGTCGACCTGGTGGAGCAGCTCTGCCTCACCAACGTGGTCCAGCAGTTGGACCAGCTGATGGCGAACCCGGCCGTGGAGCGCCGGGTCGAGGAGGGCTCCCTGCGACTGGTCGGGATGTACTTCGACTTCGCCACCGCCCAGGCCTACGTGCTCGACCGCGCCAGCGGGACGTTCAGCGCGGTCGGGCCGGTCGGGCCGGCGGGAGCCGACACGGCCGAACGGGTGAATGAGGACGGGCGGGTTCCCGTCGACGCCGGAGGGGAGGCCCCCGAGCTGGCCGCCTGAGAGCCGGGCCCGTGTCCCCCGCCGGGCGGGCCGGGGCACGGGCTTCAGCCACCGTGCGGCCCGTCGCCCCGAGGGCGGCGGGCCGCACGGCACGGCGTTCGACAGTCGGTCAAAGGTCTACACCAATTCCAAGGAGCCTCTTGTCAAGTGCCCCGTTCGCCTGGTGAGCTGTGCGCTGGGACACACGGGACAATCCCCACGCACGGGATTGTCCCCGATCATGACTCGATGAGGAGTGCGCGTTGAGCAACGAGAGCCTGGCCAACCTGCTCAAGGAGGAGCGGCGTTTCGCCCCGCCGGCAGAGCTCGCCGCAGCCGCCAACGTCACCGCGGCCGCG